>NZ_JALAHD010000063.1 GCF_022712095.1 Chryseobacterium sp.
GCATATCATATATACAGGATGAGAGAATTAATTCTACGACAAAAACAAGTTCTGTTCTTCGTAATTGCCGGAGGCCTTAGTGCGATTATAGAGATCGGGAGTTTTAAAATATTCAGTACTTATATTCCGAAAGGACTTCCTAATGAAGTTAATTTCCATGGAATACATTATCCCCTTAGTAACATTTTTTCAACAAGCTGCGGGATTCTTAGTAATTATTTTTTAAGTATCTGGTTTGTTTTTGAAAGAGGAAAACATTCGAAGAGAAAGGAATTCGCCTATTTTATGGCTGTATCTTTTGTTTCCACTCTGCTAAGCCTTGGATTTTTTCAGATTTTTTACAGTTTTATTTTTAAAGATAATATTAATTTGCTATTTTATACTTTAAGTCCTGAAATGATCAGTAAAATTTCTGCAATATTATTGGTATCTATCCTCAATTATTCAGTCAAGAAAAAAGTAATTTTTAATGGCTAAGATATTAAACTATCTGTGGAGGTTTTGGTTATTGATATTAGCATTTGTATTAACAATTGTTTTGGGAATACCGGTTTATATTTTATCCTTCAATAAAAAGCATTATAAATATGCCTATAAGTTCATTCGTTTCTGGTGCTACGGAATGTTTTACGGGATGGGATTCCGATATGAACTGATCCATCTGACAGATAAAAAAATAGATAAGGGAAGACAATATGTTTTTGTTTCCAATCATACTTCCATCATGGATATTATGCTGCCATGTATTTTATTCCCAAACCATCCTCTCTGTTTTGTAGGCAAGAAAGAGTTGGTAAAGATTCCTATTTTCGGAACTATTTATAAAAGAATCTGCGTAATGGTAGACAGAACAAGTGCCAGAAGCCGCGCCGACGTCTACAGAAGATGTGCTGAAAAAATGCAGGAAGGAAATAGTATTGTTATCTTTCCTGAGGGCGGAGTCCCGGATGACACTTCTATTATTTTAGATGACTTCAAAGACGGAGCTTTTACATTATCCTCTAAGCACCAGTCCCCCCTAGCAGTATATACTTTTGTAGGTCTGAAGGAAATGTTTCCTTTTGATAATTCTAAAGGATATCCCGGTAAAGTAAAAGTTTTTTTTAATGATATTATTGAGCCTTCATCTGATCAAAAAGAAATGAAAACACAAACTTATCAAAAGATTAAAAAAACCTTAATTAATAACAGCTATTAAAAGAAATAATTATATTTGTTCCGAAATTTTTAAAAAATATGTCAAATAATTCTAAACAAACTAATTGGGGACAATTCATACCATTAGTAACGGTATTCTTTTTCTGGGGCTTCGTAGCTGCGAGTAATGACATTTTGATTCCTGTTTTCAAAAAGGCATTTAATCTCACCCAAACAGAAAGTATGCTGGTACAAATATGTTTTTATGTAGCATACACTATCGGATCTTTAATATACATGCTTGTATCTAAAGGACTCAAAAAAGACTTAATCAATAAAATCGGATATAAAAACGGACTCATTGTGGGACTTCTGATTTCTGCTGCAGGGACCTTACTATTCTATCCTGCAGCCAATACAGGCTCATTTATATTAATGATCTCCGGGTTATTCACAGTAGGATTAGGGTTTTCCTTACAACAAATTGCAGCCAATCCACTTGCTCTGGAAATAGGCCCACCCGAAACAGGATCTCAAAGATTAACCATGGCAGGAGGAATTAATAACCTGGGAACTACCATTGGACCTCTTATTGTTTCATTTGCCATTTTTGGTTCTGCAACTACCGCTAATACAGAAGCCAGTATTGAGAGCGTAAAAATACCTTATCTTATTTTAGGGGCTGCTTTTGTTCTTGTTGCCTTAATGTTGAAATTTTCCTCACTTCCCTCTGTTACTGAAAATAATGATGAAGAGAATCAAATATCAGAAACATCCAACCACAGATCCTCTGCATTTCAGTATCCTCAGTTACTTTTAGGAATGATTGCAATATTTGTATATGTAGGAGTAGAAGTTTCCACTGCCAGTAATTTACCTGCTTATATGGAAAAAGACTTAGGGTTTGAGACCAAAGATATCGCACCTTATATTTCTTTATACTGGGCTTCATTGATGATTGGACGATGGACAGGCGCTGTAGAAGCCTTCGATATCAAGGCAAATATCAAGAAATTATTAAGATTTCTAGCTCCTTATCTTGCCTTTGGAGTATTCCTTCTTGTAAATGCAATAGCAAAACATGATTTATCACACTTCTATATCTATTCCCTCATCATTATTGTAATGATCATATGTGATATTATAAGCAAGGGAAATCCTGCCAGAATATTGCTTATTTTTTCTAGCGCTGGAATTATAGCTTTATTAATCGGTATGTTTACTACAGGTATGGTCTCTGTATATGCATTTACCAGTGTAGGTTTATTCTGCTCCACCCTTTGGCCATGTATCTTTGCCGTGGCATTGAACGGACTCGGGAAACACACTAATCAAGGATCCAGTTTCCTTATCATGATGATCATGGGAGGTGGAATTATAAGTTTAATTCAAGGATATGTAGCTGATTTTACCAACATCCACTTTAGTTACATTATAGGAGTTATTTGTTTTGCATATCTGGTTTTCTATGCTATTCGTGTAAGTAGTATCTTAAAAGCCCAAGGTATTGATCTTGACAAAATATCTAAAGAAAATGGACATTAATCACTTAAAGATATATCAAAAAAAAAGAATTTGGACAACTATTTTGGTTGTCCAAATTCTTTTATTCTTATGCTTCTCAAAATCAAAAGCAAGCATTTTGTTTTTTGAATCTTTTTTTGAATTACAGAAAAAACTTCACCAACTCCTATTTTATTGGATTCCATTTTCTTTTGGAGATGTTTTATATGTTATATTAGGAACACTCTTATTATACTATATTTTAAAATCTTTTAAAAAGAAAAACAGACATCATGCTATTTTAAGAATATTGATCATCATCAACATCTTTTATTTTTCTTATCAGATTTTTTGGGGAATGCTTTATTTTCAAACGCCTATCATTGAAAAGCTTTCCAAAGAAGAACCGGCACCAGGTAAAGCTAAAAAATTAACTCTACTCTATCTGGAAAAATGTAAAAATACCAGAGCAATGGTTAAAGAAGATGCAAACGGAGTGTTCACAGTTACAGACCTAGATGCAGTCCAACAAGAAATACTATCACAACAACATCAACTTCCAGCATATATTTCCAACAAGGATAGTTACTCAATCAACTCCTTTAAGCCAAGCCTTTTTAAAAGCA
The DNA here is from genome assembly GCF_022712095.1 of Chryseobacterium sp. Classification (GTDB taxonomy): domain Bacteria; phylum Bacteroidota; class Bacteroidia; order Flavobacteriales; family Weeksellaceae; genus Chryseobacterium. Next base: position 3,267 of record NZ_JALAHD010000063.1, read on the forward strand.
TTATGAGTTTTACAGGAATTCTAGGGTATTACAATCCATTTACTTCTGAAGCACAATATAATTCCGAGCTTCCTTCTTCCTATTTACCTTTTACATTAGCTCATGAAAGTTCGCATCAATTAGGATTTGCAAGAGAACAGGAAGCTAACTTTATAGGGTATTTAGTAGGAGTTAATTCCAATAATGCAGAACTGAGATACAGTACTGAGTATTTCACATTAAAAAGCCTGTTAAACTCATTAATCGAAAAAGATCCTGATTTTGTAAAAATTATTTTGGATAATTATTCTCCGGCAATGAAAAGAGACAGGCAGTATGAAAAGGATTTTGCTATCCGGCATCAAGGTTGGCTTGATGATTTCTTTCATTTTACTAATAATTTGTTTTTAAAAAGTAATCAGCAGGAAGGTTCAGTCACATACTCCTACTTCATCAACCTTTTATTACGCTTTGAAAAGGTATAAAAAAAGAATCGTATCAGGCGATACGATTCTAAAAACACAAATGATGAAAAAAAATTTATTACCTTGACTTGTTCCCTCATTCAAGGCGATGTAAAAGTACAACATATTTCCAAACAAAAAAAGTCTGTCTATCTATTTTCTTCAATTTTATGAAAACTTTATGAAAACTTTAATATTTTTTATGTTTTTTTAGCC
>NZ_JALAHD010000064.1 GCF_022712095.1 Chryseobacterium sp.
GTTAACATTTTTTAAGTATTTTTACGAATTATTTTTGAGGGCTTGCGGAATTTTACTTTAATACTCTTTTTATTGTTTATGGGCTTATTTTTTAGTAACGCCCAGGTTTTTTCGTGGAAGAACCCCAATATTCCTGAAGATTCTCTTAAAAAAGACAGTATTATCGCTTTAAAGCTTGAGCAGGATTTGTTTACAAAAGATACTTTAGACTTCGTAAAAACCAAAAATAAAATTATTGTAGATGAAGCCGTTCTCATGAAAGATGATAAAAAAAGATTTCTGGGAGAGCTTAATTCTAAAGGTTCCATTATACGTGGTATTACTTTCGGTAACAATCAGGGTCAATCTGTACAAAGTTCCATGGACCTTCAGATTTCCGGAAGGCTTTCCAATGATGTAACCATATTAGCAAGTATCTCGGATCATAATCTTCCTATTCAGGCTGACGGTTATACACAGACACTGGAAGAGTTTGATAAGATCTATATGCAGCTTAATATTAAGGATAAATCAATCCTACGGGCTGGGCACCTGGATCTGGTTGATGAAAAGAATTATTTTGCCAAATATCAGCGGCGCAGTATGGGACTCCAGTTTCAGACAGAATTTGGAAAGGAAAACAAAACATTTGTTGATGTTTCAATGGGAGTTGCCCGAAGTGAGTTTCACAGGATACGTTTTCAGGGTGTGGAAGGGAACCAGGGACCTTACCGTCTGACAGGGAAAAATGGGGAACAATTCATTACTATTATCTCAGGATCCGAACAGGTTTTCATTGATGGTATTTTAATGAAACGCGGAGAAAACCAGGATTACATTATTAACTATAATACCGGGGAAGTTACTTTCACCAGTTTCCGTCCAATCTTTCAGCAAAACTTCATTACTATTTCCTTCAATTATACCAATAGGAATTATTCCCGTTATTTATTTACTGGGAAAATTGAGCATAAAAGGGAAAAGATGAAACTGGGCTTCAACTGGTTTATGGAGAATGACAATAAAAATGCACCTTTATCTTTAAACTTATCCAAAGAGGATGAACAGATTCTGGCCAATGCAGGAAACAACACCGATCTTATGTATGCTCCGTCTGGTGTGGTAACGGAATATGATGTCAATAAAATACTATACCGTCTCGCCCCGGGAGCAAATGGTGATTTCTATGAATTTTCCACAGATCCTAATGAAACCCTTTATCAGGTTTCTTTTACTTATTTCGGAACAGCGCTTGGAGATTATATATTAAAACAGACAACCAATAACGGACGTGTATTTGAATATGCAGGTCCTAATGCTGGAGACTACAGAGCGGTAAGAAAACTTCCTTCTCCGGAAAAATCACAGGTATTTTCCGCTAACTCGGAGTTTCTGCTTAAAGATGGAAAAATAGGAGCAGATATCGCCTTAAGTAATTATGATCTGAATCTATTTTCATCTAAGGACTCCGGACAGAATATAGGATATGCCGGAAGAATTTTCGGGAATAAAACATTTACAAAAAATAACTGGAAAGGAACTCCAAGCTTTGAATATCAATATATCAATAAACAGTTTCACATTCTAGACAGGATTAATGACGTGGAATTCTCGAGAGACTTTAACCTGACTCAGGAATTCAACCAAAAAACTCAAAACCGATTTATTTTCAGCTTCCTTAATAAATGGAATAATAAATCTACCCTGAATTATCGGATCAATTATCTTGATGAGCAGGATACTTACAAGGGTATAAAAAATGACCTGGATTTCAGCTGGCTAAAAAATAAGTTCAATACAAAAGGGAACCTCTCCTATCTGAACACTAATGCAATCTTACAGGATACTAAATTTATAAGAGGAGGTGTGTCCACCGAATATACTGGTAAGAAAGGAAGCTGGTCTTTCGGAGGAAGTATGGAACATAATGAGAAAAAGTATAATGATACCCAATTAATGGATGTTACAAGTTTCAGCTGGAAAGAAGTTTTTGTTCAGAAAAAAATTGGAGACACGCTTAGAAATAAATTATTAGCTAAGGTCTACATGAGAGACAATGACTCAGTTCGTGATAACAGGCTTCAGAATATGAATAATATCCTTGGGATTATGGCAGAAAGCCAGTTGATAAAAACTGAAAAAACTACACTGAATGCCTTAATTCATTATAGAAAATTCTTTTATCAAAGTCAGGATATAGATATGACCCGAAACAACGATTTCGTAGTAGGAAACATTTTATATAACCAGCAGCTTTTCAGAAATGGTATGCGTTTACAGGCATTTTATGAATTAGGAAACGGCCAAGAAGCACAAAGAGAATTTCAATATCTTAAAGTTACCGATGGACAGGGAATTTATAAATGGACAGACTATAACGGTGATGGGGTTCAGCAGCTCGATGAATTTGAAATTGCAGAATATTCCGATCTTGCTCAATATATAAGAGTATACACCAATTCTGTAAAATATATTCCTTCCAACAAAAATAAATTACAGCTTGCCCTATTCGTCAATCCATCAGTTGTTTTCAATTCAGAGAACAAATTTTTAAAGCGCTGGAATTTTAACATTTCCCTGAACTCTCAAAATTCATTTTATAAGCAGGACAAAGTCTTTGTATTAAATCCTTTTGAGAAAAATGATAATCAAATTCTGAAAAACCAGAATATCCTGACTTCCGTACAGTTCAATCCAACTGATAAATCCGGATGGAATGGTAATTACCGGTTTATTTCTAATGACAATCTCGTGAATGCCAACTTCAGCAATGAAGAAAGGGAACAAACTTCACATTTTGTAAATCTCGGATACTGGTTTAATAAAGAATTCAGAATTGACTGGGAAAATTCCATCCACGATATTAAAAACTCATCCCAGTTATTTACAACCAGAGATTATAAGCTTAATAATATCGAAACGAAGCCGAAAGCTACATACAAATTTACTGACGCCATTCAGGCAGAACTTTCTTCTGCTTACCGTCAAAAGAAAAGATTAGATGGTGAAGAATTCCTCAAAACCTTTGATATTACAGGTACCATCCAGTGGGAACGTAAAAAAACATCAATAAGAGGAAATTTCTCTTTCATTAATAATGACTTTACCGGGAACAGCTTCAGTATTGTAGGAAATCAGATGCTTGATGGCCTTAAATCCGGAAAAAACCAAGTATGGAGCGTATTCATACAACAGGCCATTAATTCTTTCCTACAACTCAATCTGAATTATGAAGGAAGAAATTCCGGAGACCGTACTATCCATATTGGAAGCATGCAGGTAAAAGCCAGTTTCTAATTTGACAATTTTTCTATACTTAAAAAAATTAACATTAAAAGAGACAGAGCGTTTAAAAAATGTATTTAAACTTAAATTTTATTTTACAGTAGATTATTCACATAGATATTATCTGTCTGTTAAAAGTTCAGAATTTTGTAAATTTGCATCATGATAAAAATTGGCAACATACAACTGCCGGAATTTCCGTTATTACTGGCACCTATGGAAGATGTAAGCGATCCTCCTTTCAGACGCTTATGTAAAATGCATGGGGCAGATTTAATGTATTCAGAATTTATTTCTTCTGAAGGCTTAATTCGTGATGCCATGAAAAGCCGAAAAAAACTGGATATTTTCGATTATGAAAGACCTGTAGGAATTCAGATTTTCGGTGGAGATGAAGAAGCAATGTCTATGTCTGCCAAAATTGTCGAAACAGTAAACCCTGATTTGGTGGATATCAATTTCGGATGCCCAGTAAAAAAAGTGGTTTGCAAAGGTGCTGGAGCGGGTGTTTTAAAAGATATTGATCTTATGGTACGACTTACAAAGGCAGTGGTAAGCTCCACCCATCTTCCGGTAACGGTAAAAACACGTCTCGGCTGGGACAGTACTTCCATTAATATTGATGAAGTGGCAGAACGTTTACAGGAAACAGGAATAAAAGCGTTAACAATACATGCGAGAACCCGTGCTCAGATGTATAAGGGAGAGGCTGATTGGGAGCACATTTCCAGAATAAAGCAAAACCCTAATATAGAGATTCCTATTTTTGGAAACGGAGATATTGATTCCCCTGAAAAGGCTTTGGAATATAAAGAAAAATATGCCTGTGACGGAATCATGATCGGGCGCGCAGCCATAGGTTATCCTTGGATATTCAATGAGATTAAACATTTCTTCAAAACAGGAGAACATTTACCGAACCCTACTATTACCCAAAGACTTGAAGCTGTCCGCCAGCATGCTGAATGGAGTGCAGAATGGAAGGGTGAAAGATTAGGTCTTATTGAAATGAGACAGCATTACAGTAATTATTTCCGAAGTGTTCCTCATTTTAAAGATTTCAGAAAAAAATTCCTGGAAATTTTCACATTAGAGGAAATGGATGTTCTGATCAAAGAAACACAAAAGTTTTACTCTGAATATGAACAAGTATAAAATACAAAAGCCATCAAATTTATGATGGCTTTTTTATGAGTTCATTGTTGTTATTTTAATAACTTTCCGAAGCTGATTGATTTTTAATTAACGCTAGCGCTGAAGAAGTTCCGATTCTTTTCACTCCCATATTAATCATTTTTTCTGCATCTTCGGGAGTTCTTACTCCACCCGCTGCTTTCACGGGAAGCTTTCCGGCATTATCAAGCATAATCTGTATACCTTCAAATGTAGCTCCGTTAGGCTTCCCTCCTGTAGTCTCATAAAATCCCGTAGAGGACTTCACAAAAATATGAGGTAAATCTTTATCGGCAAATCTATCTTCTGCCCATTGAGATATCTTTTTAGTAAGATCAGCAATCTGATCATCAGCCAAAGCCGCAATTTCGATTATCCATTTCGCTACTTTATGATTTTTAAGACATAGCTCTGTACATCTTTCAAACTCATCTTTTACTAAATCCAGATCTCCTCTGGTATAAGCATTATAATTGATTACAAAATCTAATTCATCCGCTCCGTCTTCTATCGCTTTCGATGCCTCAGCCAGTTTTTCATCAACGGAATACGTTCCCTCGTGAAAGCCAATAACAGTTCCTACTACAACATTCGAATTCTGTTCCTTAAGAAATTTCTTTATTTTATTTACATAATCCGGCCTTATCATTACTGCGTAAATTCCATTATCAGCAGCTTCCTGAGCCAGTTCTTCATCTTTTTTAAGAGTTTCTTCTTCGGTTAAACCTGATTGTAAAGGAGTCTTTAAATAGGTAGAATCCAAATATTGAGCAATATTCATATCATTATACTTTAAGTTGTCTGTAAATACCTTGCTCCAAAGATATGAAAGTTTCTGTTCTTGTCACTCCTTTTAATTTCTGGAGTTTGTTCAGAATCTGCATCAAATGATCATTGTCTTTACATAAAACTTTAAGGAAAATCGTATAATTACCTGTTGTATAATGAGCTTCTACCACCTCATTAATATCCTGTAATGCTTTTACAACTTCTGAGTAGTGGCTTGGCTGATCTAAGAATACACCAATATACGATGTTACCTTATATCCAATTTTTTTAGGGTTCAGGAAAGAAATAGAATTTTCGATAACACCTGCGTGCTCTAATTTTTTAATTCTTTGGTGAACTGCTGTTGTTGAAATTCCAACATTTTTCGAAATGTGTGCTAATGATGTTTTAGCATTGTCCATCAACATGTAAATAATTTCTTTGTCGATCGAATCTAAGTGATAACTAGTGTTGCTTGAATTTTTCATTCTCTACTTTTTTATATTTATGTTTTGCTTTTTCTTTTATCCACTCTCAAATTTCACATATACAGGAAAATGGTCGCTATATCCTCCCAAATACCGTGTTCCGGCATATGTACGGAAAGGACGTCCTTCAAACTTCCTGTCTCTGTTACTGATCTTCCCGGAGCTGAATACACCAGCCTCCTGAAAAGAAAGAGTTTTATCACCTTCAAAAAAAGATTTGGATAATATGATCTGGTCATATAACAGTCCAGATTGATAATGAAAAGTAGAATAGTTCCTTGCGGAAAACAATGCTAGAAAAGGATTTTCCAACACTTTAATATGGTTATCACCATAAACAATTTTCATCAATTTTTCATCATCTGGGTTTTCATTAAAATCACCGCACAATATCACATTTTCCTTGTCTTCATTTACTATTTTCAAAATTTTTTCCCTGATCTCTTTCAGGATAAAGGCCCTTTTGGGTTCGTTAATATCTTTTTCACGCTTTGAGGGAAGATGCGCAATAAAAACATTAATAACCTCACCTTTATATTTCACTTTTGAATAGAGTACATCCCTAGTTGTGTCGTAATTATCTGGGTCTTCATCTATAATTTCAAAAAAGAAAGTAATAGGATCCGAATCTATTATTTCTATTTTATTCTTGTCATATAGTAAAGCCACATCCACCTTTCTTTCATCCATAGAATTGTAGTGTACAATTCCATATTCAGAATTAAATGGCGGCATCTCCACAAGTTCTTCTAAAACTTTTCTACCTGAGACTTCAGCCAGTCCTATCATAAATGGTAAAACACCATTCTCCTCCTTCATCAGTTGAAAAACATGTGAAATCTTGAAGAGCTTATTCCTATATTTTCTGGTGTCCCAATTTCTCAGCCCTGATCGCGTTGGATCTAATCTATGAACTGGTGTTGGGTCTGGTAAAAACAAATTTTCTACATTGTAAAAACTGAACAGCTCCATCAACACATATTTCTATTCTTAACTTCTATTTTTTCTATTTTATTTTATAA
>NZ_JALAHD010000065.1 GCF_022712095.1 Chryseobacterium sp.
AAAATTCTCCGATAAAATCTTTTAATATATCTTCAAGTGACCATATTTTATCGTAATAAGCATTCCGAAAGAGTTCATCTTTCATTTCAATGTCCAGAGAAACTTCTGCTTTTTTGTTGTCTGCATAGAATTTAAATGATACATCCTTTATTTTGGTATCATAAAGAATCCACTTTCTGGGAAAAGATTTTCCAAAAGCGATCCAAAATTCTTTTTTTAATTGTTGGGCTTCCTGTTTGCTGAACATATGACTAAATCTTTTTCAAACATAATCATTTTTATGATTTGAAACAATTTTTGTAAATTTGCTGTAATGCTTTCAAAAAAATCTCAATATGCTTTTAAGGCACTTTCATATCTTGTAGAGAAAAGAAATGAAGGACCTATTCTCATTTCAGAAATTGCAGAACGAAAAAAAATTCCTTTAAAGTTTTTGGAGAATATCTTACTCGAACTTAAAAAAGCAGATATTCTCGACAGTAAAAAGGGAAAAGGAGGAGGTTATTTTTTTAAAGAAAACCCGGCAAACGTTAAATTAGCGAAAATTATGAGGCTTGTCAATGGTCCCATTGCGATGCTTCCATGTGTAAGCTTGAACTTCTATGAAAAATGTGAAGATTGTAATGAAGATCACTGCAGTTTACATGATGTATTGATTGAAGTACGTGACGCATCTCTTAAAATATTGGAAAAGAAAACCTTACTAGATCTGCTGGACTGATAATTATCTTTTTTTTAAATTTTATTAGTCTACTTTTTTTGTAGGATAATAATTTTTCAGATATTTGCATTGAACCAAATTTGAAGAACAATGATTTCAAAAGAAGATGTGGATGTTTTGAAAGGACTCTCAGCGGAGGAGGGATTGCAATATCTTTCCGGGAAAATTACGGAAGGAGTAGTATTCTCAACATCATTGGGGCAGGAAGATCAGGTAATTACAGACCTTATATTTAAAAATAAATTACCAATTAAAGTCTTCACTCTGGATACGGGAAGGCTTTTTTATGAACATTACGATTTACTTTCTAAAAATAATTCCCGATATAAAACGAAAACAGAAGTTTACTTTCCTGATGCTTCCGATGTAGAGAAATATGTAAATGAGAAAGGCATTAATGCTTTTTATTATTCTGTGGAAAACCGTAAGGAATGTTGTTTCATCCGTAAGGTAAAACCATTGAACAGAGCTTTGGAAAATGCAAAAGTCTGGATTACAGGTCTTCGTTCGGAGCAATCCGAAAACCGTGAAAATATGCCGGTTATAGAATGGGATGAAGAAAGACAGCTCTATAAATACAATCCTCTAATTCATTGGACTTATCAGGATGTTCTCGACTATCTTGAAGAGCATAAAGTTCAGGATCTTCCTTTACACAAAAAAGGATACATCAGCGTAGGCTGTGCTCCCTGTACTAGGGCTATTGAACCTGGAGAGAATCCGCGGGCAGGACGCTGGTGGTGGGAAGAATCTCATAAAGAATGTGGATTACATACACATTAAATAAAATCATATAAAACACTAATCAAATAATAATGGGTAATTATAAATTAGATTATCTGGAGCAGCTGGAGGCAGAAAGCATTTATATCATGCGTGAAGTGGCTGCACAGTTCGAAAAACCTGCTTTACTTTTCAGTGGAGGGAAGGATTCCATCACATTGGTACATTTAGCTAAAAAAGCATTTGCACCTATGAAAATACCTTTTCCTTTAGTACATATAGACACAGGACATAACTTCCCGGAAGCATTGGAATACAGAGATCATTTGGCTAAAAGTCTAGGTGCTGATCTTGTAGTAAGGAAAGTGGAAGATACGATCAGAGAAAAAAAATTAACTGAGCCCAAAGGAAAATTTGCTTCCAGGAACTGGCTTCAGACTCATACTTTACTTGATACTATTGAAGAATTTCAGTTTGATGCATGTATTGGAGGTGCAAGGAGAGACGAAGAGAAAGCAAGAGCTAAAGAGCGTTTCTTTTCAGTACGTGACGAATTTGGTCAGTGGGATCCCAAATTACAGCGCCCTGAACTATGGAATATCTATAACGGAAGAATCCAAAAGGGAGAAAATGTAAGGGTATTCCCGATTTCAAACTGGACAGAACTTGATGTATGGAATTATATTAAAAAAGAAAATATTCAGCTTCCCTCTATTTATTTTGCTCATAACAGAGATGTGATTGAATATGAAGGACAGTTGATTGCCGTTTCAGATTTTATCCAGATTGATGAGAATGATACTATTGTCAATAAACAGGTAAGATATCGGACTGTAGGAGATATGACATGTACGGCAGCAGTGGAAAGTACTGCAGCCACATTGGATGAAGTAGTTAATGAAATCACAGCCTCAAGAATTTCCGAAAGAGGAGAAACCCGAATCGACGACAGGGTAACGGAAGCTGCAATGGAAGACAGAAAAAAAGGAGGATACTTTTAATCAATACTCTTTTACAACATATTTAGAAATAAAATACTCATCAATTACATTCATAAATACAAAACATGGATATATTAAGATTTATTACGGCGGGAAGTGTAGATGACGGTAAAAGTACGTTGATTGGAAGACTCTTGTACGATAGTAAAAATATACTGATTGACCAACTTGAAGCACTGGAAAAACAATCAAAAAATAAAAATGACAATGGAATAGACCTTGCCATTCTGACTGACGGTTTAAGAGCAGAAAGAGAACAGGGAATAACCATTGATGTTGCCTATAGATATTTTTCTACACCAAAAAGAAAATTCATTATTGCAGATGCACCGGGGCATATACAATACACCCGGAATATGATTACGGGAGCTTCTAATTCTCAATTAATCATTATTCTGATAGATGCCAGACAAGGTGTGATAGAGCAGACAAGAAGACATTCCATCATTGCATCTTTACTCAAGATGAAAAATGTGGTAGTCGCAATTAATAAAATGGATTTAGTTGATTACTCTGAAGAAGTTTTCAATACCATAAAAGAGCAATACAAAGACGTTGCTGAAAAATTAGGACTTGAAAATGTACATTATTTTCCTATTTCAGCATTTTATGGAGATAATATTGTAGAGCGATCTTCTAAAATGAATTGGTATAAAGGATCAACCCTTCTGGATTTTCTGGAAAATGTAGAGGTGAATGAACATATTAATTTAGAAAGCGGAAGATTCCAGGTACAGTATGTGATCCGTCCTCAGACAGATGAACTTCATGATTATAGAGGCTATGCCGGACAAATAATCTCAGGAGTTTATAAAAAAGGAGATAAAATAACGATTCTTCCCCAGAATATAGAAACTACTGTATCCAGGATAGAGACTGGTGGAAAAGAAGTTGATGAAGTATTTGCCCAGCAACCTGCAGTATTGCATATTGAAGATGATATTGATATCAGCAGAGGTGATTTTCTGGTGAAAACGGACAACCTTCCAAAAGTGGAAAATGAAGTGGAGGCAATTGTATGTTGGTTAGATAAAAAAGAACTTAATGAAGGAGGAAAATACTTTTTACAGCATAAGAGTAAATTAGTAAAAGCAATTGTAAAGGAAATCGAATACAGAATTGATGTTAACACGTTGGAAAAAATCCCTGTAACAGATAGTATCAGACTGAATGAAGTTGTGAAAGTACGAATGAAGACTGCCTCGCCTTTAGTATACGACAGCTTTGAAGAAAATACTTCAACAGGAAATGCAATCTTAGTTGATGAAACAAGTAATTCAACTGTAGGAGCTGTAATGATTTTATAATATGACAGTATCGAAAAAAGTAAAGTTAAGATTAAATGTTTTCTTTGCGACGGTAGCTATCCTCCTGATTACTGTATTTTCATTGTACAGTTTAGGATATTTAGATGAACTTTTTGTGATCCTGGCCAAAGATAACCATATTTTTTACTGGATGCTTCTGGTAGGCTTTTTGGCTGAAATAGTTGCAGGTTCAATGGGGATGGGCTATGGTGTAATTTGTACAACAACACTTTTGCTCCTTAATATTCCGCCTCATGTAGTAAGTGCCAGTATACACTCGGCTGAAAGTTTTACTACAGCCGCGGGAAGTATAAGCCATGTCAAATTAAAGAATGTAAGTAAAAGTCTGGTTAAAAAGTTAGCAATACCTGCAGTTTTCGGAGCCATTATAGGAGCTGTATGCCTTACTTATGTAGGTGAATACTATGCGAAAATTACTAAAACAGTCATTGCTTTTTATACCTTATATCTTGGAGTAAGGATATTACTGAATGCATTTAAATCCAAACAGAAGAAATCTTTAAAAAGAAAAACAAATCTTATCCGCTTGGGATTGATCGGAGGATTTATAGATTCCTTTGCAGGTGGAGGATGGGGGCCTTTGGTTACCGGTACTCTGATTAAAAACGCATTCACACCCAGATATGCAATTGGAAGTTCTACAGTAGCAAAATTTATTTTAACAGTTACAGCTGCTGTTACTTTCATTTTTACAATGGGAATTCAGCACTGGAATATTATTCTGGGACTTTTGATCGGTGGGATTATCACGGCACCGTTTTCTGCAATGTTGACAGCAAAATTGCCAGTGAAAAAAATGTTTTTCATTATTGGTTTACTGGTGGTTATTATGAGTTCAATTACGATCTTTAAATCAATTTTTTAATGATTTATTGTTGATTGTGGAAAAGTGAAGATTATTAATGTATTTATTCATATGGAAAATAACTAATTTTATATTAATAAATAATTGCATATGAATTTACATATTGTAGCTCTGTTTAAGTTTAATGAAAACTATTTAATGGATGCTGTAGAATTGTTTCAGACTTTAGTAAGGGAAACAAGAAAAGAAGAAGGTTGTTTACAATACGATCTTATTGAAGATAAAGATAATAAAGGAACTTTTTTCCTGATTGAATCGTGGGAAAGTGTAGAATTACACAATAACCATATAGGGCAAGATCATGTCTTGGATTTTCGTAAAAATGCTTCTAAGATCATGGAAAGCAGTTCGGAAATATATAAAGGCTTTAAGATATACTGAAAATTACATTTTCAAATTATTTTAATTAAAAGGCAGTTTCATTACGGG
>NZ_JALAHD010000066.1 GCF_022712095.1 Chryseobacterium sp.
ATTATTAACAATAAAGATGAATATGGAAATATAACCTGTTACTTGGAAGGAGGAACCAATTATGAAAAATCACAATTTATTTCTGTACTACAGGAAGTTATTTCTCCTGTGGACAATCCAAGATATCTTATTGAGCAAAAAAGAAATGGTTTTATGAGAAATCAAAATATTTATTATCCGGTTCCTGAAATTTTAGGGAAAAATAAGAAGAGTGCAGAGTTTTTCAGATATAATTGGAATGGATTAATGGAGAAAAGTTCTCTTATATTTACCAGAACCATGGAGGGAAGGAATATTTTGTTGAAATTAAGATTTCAATCTTTAATGAAGACAAATGGAAGAATAGAACATATTCATAAATGGACGAGATAAATAATGATAAGTTAGAAAATAATCAAATAAATTAGATAATGAAAGAATTCGTAGTATCAGAAATTAAAAACAATATTGCCGAGATCACTTTCGGAACACCTAAAAGCAATTCTCTGCCCGGTGTAATTTTAGAAAAACTGGCTCAGGCTATTTTAGAAGAAGGAGCAAAAAAGGAAGTGAAAGCCATATTAGTTAAAAGTGTGGGTGAAAAAGCATTTTGTGCAGGAGCAAGCTTTGATGAACTGTTGGCTATAGATGAACTATCAGTGTCTACGCAGTTTTTTGGTGGATTTGCTAAAGTTTTAAATGCTATGAGAAACTGCGGTAAAATTGTAGTGGTTAGAGTTCAGGGCAAAGCTACAGGAGGTGGAGTTGGACTGGCATGTGGAGCAGATTACTGCTTTGCTACCAAAGATTCTGCATTGGCGCTTACCGAAATTAATTTGGGAATAGGTCCATTTGTTATTGGTCCGTATGTAGAAAGAAAAATTGGAAAGTCCCAGTTTTCAGCTATGGCTATAGATGCGGATTTCAGGTCTGCGGCATGGGGAGAACAGCATAATATCTATCATTCAGTATCTGACAATATTACCCAAATGGATGAACAGCTCGAAGAATTCTTACAAAAACTGGCTTCAAGAAGTGATGAGGCATTGGCTTTAATTAAAAAAGTATCATGGGAAGGTACAGATCACTTTGAAGAGTTAATGCCTGAAAGAATTCATATGAGCGCCAGCCTGATCTTAGAGGATTCTGCTAAGAAAAATATCGAATTCATTAAAGAAAAGTTAAGAGCAAAATAATCTCAGACAAATTATATTATAAAAAGCCATTGAAAAAAATCAATGGCTTTTTTATGTAAATAACCGGATGAGATTTATATTATGTTAAATTATTTAAGCAAATGCTTGTGTATTTGTTTGGTAAAATAATTTTTCATTTAAAAATTATCAAATATTTGCATAAATTAATAATTTTTAATATATTTAATGCTTAAATATTAAAAAGTGTTAATATGAAGTTAAAGATTGAATTATTTACTACTACTGCAGCTTTATTCTTGATAGGAGGGCAGCTTAAGGCACAGAAAACAAAAAGTGATACAACAACTCAGGAACAAAAAATTGAGGAAGTTATAGTAGTTGCGTATGGTACTCAGAAAAAAGAAACTCTGGTAGGATCAAATACAGAGGTGAAGGCAAAACAATTTGCAGATCGTCCTATTTCCAATATAGGTCAGGCTATTGATGGGGCAAGTCCGGGGGTAAAAGTCAGTACAGGGACCGGACAGCCAGGAAGTGCACCTAGTATACAGATTAGAGGAATTGGTTCCTATGGAATTTCTACTTCTCCTTTATATGTGGTGGATGGTGTTATTTATACCGGGTCTCTTGCTGCTATAAATCCAAATGATATTGCCTCTTTTAATATTTTGAAAGATGCTGCTTCCACCTCACTGTATGGTTCTGCAGCCGCAAATGGAGTTGTTCTTATTACTACAAAATCAGGGAAAAAAGGAGCCGATGTACTTAATTTTAGTATGAATACAGGATATGTAGGAAGGTCTATTCCTGAATATGACAGGGTGAATGCATCCCAATATTATCCATTGGTATGGGAAGCCATGCGAAATGGGCAGCTAAGTTCAGGAGCTACTTTGGCTGCCGCTAATACTTATGCTACTAATAATTTAATTTCAGGGGTATTGAAGACCAATGTTTTTAATGTAGCGGATAACCAATTAGTGGTGGATGGAGTACTGAATCCTAATGCTCAAATGAAGTATACAGATTTGGATTGGCAAAAACCATTGATGAAAACGGGGTTCAGACAAAATTATGAGTTGAATTACAGTGGAGGAACTAGTAAGACAACGTACTTCTCTTCTGTAAGTTATACCAATGAGACTGGATATCTTATAAAATCTGATTTTGAAAGATTTACAGCAAGGCTTAAAGTAGATTCTCAAGTTAAAAAATGGCTAAAGTTAGGGACCAGTATAAGCGGAGTTTCCTCCAATGGAAATAATGCATTAGATGGAGCAAACAATAATTCTGCCTATATCAATCCTTATTCCTGGACAAGAACAATGGGACCTATCTATAGTCCTTATGCACATGACCCGATAACGAATGCCACTTTATATGATTCTTTCGGTAATGTGGTTTATGATGCCGGAAGTGCAAGAGGGGCCGATGCTGCTGCTGGAAGAAATATTATTCAGGAAACCCTTTTGAATGAAGATATTTCTAAAAATTACTATATTATTTCAAGAGCATATGCTGAAATTAAAGTTGATCCTTATTTGACATTATCTACTAACGTAGGGTATGATATAAGAAATAACAGAAGGAGTCGGTATATTAATAAAGTAATAGGGGACGCAGCACCTGCTGGGGCAGCGGAGAAAAGTACATATACTGAACAAACTATAACATTTAATCAATTATTAAATTATAAAAGAAAATTTGGATCTCATAATTTTGAGTATCTTTTGGGGCATGAGAATTACAAGTATATGTATGAATATATGCTGGGGTATAAACAGGGACAGATTGTAGATAATAATACGGAGTTTATCAATTTTGTGACACCCACTACTTTAACTTCTCAAACTGACAATTATAGAAAGGAAAGCGTTTTTTCGAGATTAAATTATGATTACAAATCTAAATATCTCCTTTCGGGATCGATACGTTGGGATGCCTCTTCCCGATTTAGTAAAGATGTAAGATGGAATTCATTCTGGTCTTTAGGAGCTGGATGGAGGGTAAAAGGAGAGAATTTTTTGAAAGACTCTAATTTAATAAGTGAATTAAAACTTCGGGGTTCCTATGGTGAAGTAGGGAATGATAATACAAATAGCTATTATATGTATCAAAGCACATATGCTTTAGGATATAATAATGCTCTGGAACCAGGTATTTTATACAATTTTCTTGCAGATCCTACCATTACATGGGAATCTAATAAACAAACAGATGTAGGAATTGATTTTGGGCTTTTCAATAATAGGATTACGGGATCTGCTGAATATTATAACCGTATTACTGATGACCTGATTTTTCCGGTTCCGGTTCCTGTGTCTTCAGGTGTTCCGGGAAATAGTGTGAGTAGAAATGTGGGAACCATGTATAATAGAGGATTTGAATTTAGTATAAATGCAGATGTTATTAAAAAAGAGAATTTTTCATGGAGCCTGAATGCCAATGCTTCCACAATTAAAAATGAAGTCACGGAATTATCAAACGGGATCACTGAAATTATTAACGGGACAAAGAAAATTTCGGTAGGACATTCTGTATATGATTATTGGCTTAGACAATGGTATGGAGTCGATCCGGCGGACGGTTCCCCTTTATTCCTTGTTGCAGATGCTTATGCCAATACTACAGCATCAGATATCAGAACAGTAAATGGAACTTTGGTAACAACAAATTCTAATAAAGCAAAATATGATTATTCAGGTACAGCCATTCCTGATTTATTTGGAAGCTTTGGAACCACTATTAATTATAAGCAATGGTCTTTATCTGCTATGTTCACCTATCAGATTGGAGGAAAAACCTACGATTCGAATTATGCTTCCCTGATGTCCAGTTATTCACAGGGAGGAGCACTTAGTACAGATATATTAGACAGATGGATGACACCGGGACAAATAACAGATGTACCGGCCTTAAATTCCTTAACCTATACCAATTCAAATGCAGCTTCCAGCAGATGGCTGGTAAAATCAGATTATATCACCTTTAGACAGGCTACTCTGAGTTATAGCTTTAATCCGGAATCCATAACACAGTTTGGACTAACATCCTTGAGAATTTTAGTTTCAGGAGAAAATATCTGGAGTAAAACAGCAAGGAAAGGTTTAGAACCAAGTCAGTCTTTTAATGGAACCACTACCAATAGATATACGCCGGCAAGAATTGTAACAATAGGATTTAATGTATCATTTTAAAATTGAAATTATGAAAATTATAATAGAAAAATATAAAATATTAACTGTATTATCAGCTTTAATAGTAGGAATCTTTTTAAATTCGTGCCAAAGCGATTATCTGGAGACAGATCCTACAACAGCAGTTTCAGAAGAAGCAGCTTATTCAAGTGCTGCCAATTTGATGGCTATTATCAATGGAATGCATAGAGATATGTATTATCGTCAAAATAGTAATCAGGGACAGAGCGGACAGAGCGGGATTATGATTATGATGGATGCTTTGGGTGAAGATCTGGTTTTTCCTTCTACAGGAAATGGCTGGTATATCACTACAGTAAGATGGCAGGATCAAATAAATGAAAATGGGAGTAATGATTTTTATCCTTATCAGTTTTATTATTCATTAATAAGAAATGCTAATTTGGTAATTGCTAATGGGCCCGGTGTACCAGCTCCTACTGCTGCAGATGAAACCACGATAAAAAAAGCAATTGGTGAAGCCTATGCATTTAGAGCCTTTTCTTATTATATGCTTGTACAGATATACGGAAAAAGATATGTGGCAAATACTACAAATACACAGTTAGGTGTTCCTATTCGATTGGTTGCAGATGAGTCACCTATGGCAAGAAATACGGTTGAAGAAGTGTATGCTCAGATCAATAGCGATATCGACGAGGCTCTTACCAGGCTTTCAGGTACTTCGAGAACTGCAAAATCCCACTTTGATCAAAATGTAGTTTTGGGATTGAAGGCAAGAATAGCTTTAACTCAGGGGAATTATGTCTTAGCAGCTGCCTCTGCTCATTCTGCGAGAGCAGGATATAGCTTAATGGATAATACAACCTATGTTTCGGGATTTAATACACTTGCGAATGGGGAATGGATGTGGGGGTCTGCAATTATTGCCGATCAAACCGATTATTTTGGAAATTTTGGAGCTTATATGTCAAGAAATTATAATTCTACAAATATCAGACAAGCCCCTAAAGCAATAAATACTAAACTTTATAATATGTTTCCCAGTACAGATGTAAGAACTAAAGTAGTAGATCCTACGGGAGCTCATACATCCCTTTCTTTGCCGAGTACTTATTCGAAGTTTCCTTATACAAGCCAGAAGTTTTTATCTGTGAGTACTTCGGATAGCAGGATGGATGTGCCTTATATGAGGGCCGCAGAAATGTACCTTATAGAAGCGGAAGCATTGGCGAAAATAGGAGACGAGGCTGGTTCAAAAGTAATATTCAACGAGTTTTCTGTTAATAGAAATCCTTCCTATGCAGGAGCTGCTACTACGGGTACAGCCTACATAGATGAAATTATTAGAAGCAGAAGATTAGAATTTTGGGGTGAAGGATTTAGGTTTTTAGACTTGAAAAGATTAAATCAAGGTTTAGATAGAAGTGGAGCCAATCATTCGAACGTAGTAATTAATAATATAGTTACTGTTCCCAGTACAGATCCGAGATGGGAGTATTTAATTCCGCGTTCTGAAATTAATGCTAATCCGCTTATAGAGCAAAACCCATTATAATTTCATTATTTCAAAACCCTGTTCGTTGCAGGGTTTTGTTAATCATTAGAAAAAAAGGAAAAAATATAATGAGAAATTCAAAAAAAAATATAACTTTGTAATTCAAAGTTCTTTTTATGGATACAAAAAACTATCACGAAGACTTATCTCACATACGTTCTATGATGGAGCGTTCATCCAGATTTATTTCATTGAGCGGTTTATCTGGAGTTTTTGCTGGGTTAGCAGCAATTATAGGTGCAGCATATGTATATTTTGTTTTCCAGCGGGAGGGGATTGATTATTTTGACGGAGATAGAAACATTTATAGTCCGGCTGTAGTAAGAGAACTGTTTATTACAGGAATTCTGATTCTTATAGTAGCAATTTTGAGTGGCTATATTTTTACCGCTAATAAAAGCAGAAAAAAAGGATTGAAAATTTGGGATGCTACTACTAAGCGTCTTTTAGTTACCTTTTCTATCCCTTTAATCACAGGTGGTTTAACTTGTCTTGCCTTTTTGCATCATCATTTTTTTGTTTTGATAGCTCCTTCTACTTTAATTTTTTATGGACTGGCATTAGTAAGTGCTGAGCGATATACATTAACAGATGTGAAATATTTGGGATATTGCCAGATATTTTTGGGGTTAATCTCATTATTCTTTCTGGGATGGGGACTACTTACATGGACATTAGGTTTTGGGGTTTTGCATATTGTCTATGGATTAATTATGCACAAAAAATATAAATAATTCCTGCTAAAAGAATTTTATAAGCTTACAATGATAAAGATAAATCAACTCAATAAAGAATTTGAAAGCCGAGTGAGATTGGGGATTATGTCCGTTCTCATGGTTAATGACTGGGTTGATTTCTCAGAAATGAAAAACCTTCTAGAAGTTACAGACGGAAATCTGGCAAGCCACAGCAATGCTTTGGAAAAATCAGGATATATAGAAGTGAAGAAAGAATTTGTAGGTAAAAAACCTAAAACATCGTACAGGGTAACACAAGATGGACGATTGGCGTTTACAGAACATTTGAATGCTTTAGAAAAATTATTAGGTAAGTAGCCTATATTTTTTTCAATTTTAACTTTGTAATTCAAAGTTCTTTGTTTTTAATAAAAATAAATATGACTAGAAAGAAATTTTTAAAAAAACTTTTTCAACTCTCCCTGATTGGAGCAATACCAGCTTTATATTCATGGCAGGTTGAACCTTTTTGGGTTGAATTTGTACAAAAAAAGTTATCTATTAGAAATTTACCTCAAGAACTTGAAGGTAGAATATTAATGCAGATTTCAGATTTACACGTAGGAAACCGCTTTGACTGGAATTTTCTCATTGATGCATTTAAAGAAGCCAAATCCTTCAATCCTGATTTTGTGGTTTATACAGGAGATTTTGTGAATCATGGAAGCCCTGAAGATTTACAAAGCCTCCAAAAAGTAATGGATCATGCAGTGATCGGAAGATTAGGGACTTTCGGAGTATTAGGAAATCATGACTATGGAAAGAACTGGAAGAACCTGAGTTCTTCAGAAAACATTTGTAATATCCTGGCTGATATTGGAATTACAATTCTCAATAATGAGCAAAGAGAAAGCAATGGGCTGAATTTTATTGGTTTTGGAGATTTATGGTCTCCTAATTTCCGGCCTAAAGAAGTCATGGAGAATTATAGTCCATTAAAAGCAAACCTTATTCTCTGTCATAATCCTGATGTCTGCGACCTGGATGTCTGGAACGGATACAAGGGCTGGATTTTAAGCGGACACACTCACGGTGGGCAATGCAGAATACCCGGAGTTATTACTCCCATACTTCCTGTAAAAAATAAAAAATATGTTTCAGGAGAGATTGATCTGGAAGACGGACGAACGCTATATATCAATCGTGCTATCGGGCATTCATTTCAGGTGAGATTTATGGTTCGCCCGGAGATCACTGTTTTTACTTTAACTCAAGCTTAAATCAATATATTATGGAAAATAAAATAATTGTCAACATTGGAAAAGGGATGTTCTCGATCTCTTTATTATTAGGAAGCATCTGTCTTTTTGGATATATTATTACAAAAATAACACAGTTTGCATTTTATGGATATCTCTTTCTCATAGCAGGATTTATTATCAACCTTATAATAGTTATTATTCTATTAGTATATGGTTCGGTTAATAAAGAAAGATGGAAAGCTTGCCTAACTGCTATTAGCATTATGTTATTAAATATCCCCATATCTATTCTTTACGCAGTAATAGGACTTAATATTCTTTAGATACTTATCATGAAAAAAATAAGAATACATTTTTTACTTTTTATGTATGAAAATTCCCAGCATCAATACAGAAAGTATTTTAAAAGGACAAAGAGACAGTGGCAGTTCAATGAAGAACAGCTGCTATGCTTTAAAGAAGATTCATTGGGAAGAATCTTAGGCGAATTTTATAAAAAGCATGGTTTCAGAATGATTCCCAAAATGGAAAATCATGATGTCTACCATTTGGTAACCGATTATGGAACCAGTATGAAGGAAGAGATAGCCATGCAGTATCTTCTTTTCGGAAATGGAAAAAGGAGTGCTTACCTTCTGGGAGTAATGTTACTGGGAAGCCTTGTATTTCCGGAATATTTCAAAACCTATATCAGAGCTTATCAAAAAGGGAAAAATATGAAACCTTTCCATAACTGGGATTTTGAGGGTCTATTATGGCAGAACTTCGAACATCTGAGAGATTGTATTCAGCAAAAAAATATCATCACTCATTTTTAAAAATAAAAATAATGAAAACATATCAATACATATTTCTAACTACAGCTTTGTTTACCATTTTATTTTACGAGCAAAGTATAGGATTGAATTTAGGGATTTTAGGGATAGTTTATACCTTACTTACTTTATATAAAACCTCTGAAAGAAATAGAACAAAATCTTTTCTGCTTCTATTTGTGACAAGTATTTTGTCAAGTATAGCTTTTGCATGGTATGCAGACTTTCCTTCTTTTTTAGCGATTATAACATCTCTTCTGCTTTTATCGTATAGAGCAAAGAACAGAAGAATGAAAATATTACTGCTAATTCCGGTTGTTATCGTGAATGCCTGTACCTTTATCTGTCGTTTTTTCAATTTTCAATCTTGGCTTCCTAGAAGGAATTTCTCGGGATTAGGACAGAAATTAGTCGCATTTGTTCTGATTCCATTTATATTATTGGCTGTATTTTTTGGAGTTTACTCCGTGGGAAGCAATCATTTTGCCAATCTTTTCTCTTATATAGAATTGGATATTAATCTTTGGGAGGTTTTCTGCCTTAGTGTTGTCGGGATTTTCATTGCTTTTAATTACTGGAATTATGAAGTAGAGAAATATATTTATATGCAAAATCATGTTCTTAATAATGATTTTGGAGAAAAAGATAAAATCCAGAAAGCGACTTATTCATTTATGGAGCTGGATGTAGAGAGAATGAGTGGTGTAATCTCCTTTGTTTTATTAAATATACTACTGATTTTTTTCATTGCCACTTACAGTTATGAACAGTTCTATGAAGCAGCTAAAACCCCTGTTCAGCTTTCAGAAGAGACCCATGAAGGAGTTAATGCTGTTATCCTGTCCATTATTATGGCGATTCTGGTTATTATGTTTTATTTTAAATTAGGATTCAATTTTGATCCCAAGGCAAGATTACTAAAGATTCTTGCACAGGTCTGGATCTTCTTAAATGGAGTATTGGTATGTTCTACCCTTACTAAAAATACAGAATATATCATTAATTATGGGTTTACTTATAAAAGGTTAGGAGTATATGGATTTTTAATTTTATCATTAATTGGATTACTATTGACATTTATTAAAATTCAGAAGAAAAAAAGAAATGCTTATTTATTTAATACAATGGCTTGGTGGTTTTATGGAACAATTTTAGCATGCAGTTACATCAATTGGGGCGGAATTATTACCTCCCAAAATGTAAAAAGAAGTGATTTTGCTGTTAATTATCATATAAAGTCTGTACACTTTAATGACAAAATATTATTGAAATATGCAGATGAAAAACAGAATTTACCATTAAAAAAACAAATATCGGATAAAGTGCATCATGAAAATTCAGTGAGCTTTCTTTCAAAAGTGCTTTATTATGAAACATTCAAAAACTAGACATTATGAAAAAATTCTTGATATTAATTCCTTTACTCATCATCTCATGTAAGAAAGATGCTAATACACTGGGGAATGTGGAAACAGACTCTACTGCTGTGACAGAATTACCCACGCAATCTGAGTTGGATTCCATAGCAATCAGGAAAAAAGATTCCATTGTGAATAATGCTCCGGCTACCAAAGAGGTTCTCCGTAAAGGTGTTATGAGAAATGAAAAAGAAGGTCAGATTATCAGAACTGCAGATGCCTCTCAGCTTCCTTTCACATTAGGAGAAGAATTTACTAAAGATGACCAGGAGTTAGTATTAAAGCTTACCAATTATGATCAACCGGAAATTAAAGCGAAAATTAATACCAGGGAAAAAGATTTTAATATCAGGTTTAATCAGATAAAACTCCCGGATGGAGAATATGACGGACCTTTTGGAAGAGACCTGATCCACGAGACTTCCGGAAAAGGAGAAGTATGGCTTATTATAGGAAAAAGTAATATGGCTTCCGGAAATACCAAGGGTAAATTTTCTGTCAGTGTAGAGTAGGATTGGTATGATTTCTGTAAAATATCTCACATAATAAATAGATATAAAGAAGTTACATTATGAAAAATTTGGTATTAACCGCAGTCGCGGTTTCTACAGCCTTAGTAAGTTGTGGAACCGTTCAGTCACTGGTTCAAAACACATTTCCTTATACAGCTAATGTTTTAATTTCAACAGGAGTTCCTGCAGATAAAGAAGTCTCTTCTACCGCAACTGCTACCAATGTGCAAACTTGGTTTGGCGGAAATAACAATGCAAAAATCAAAGATGTAAGAATTTCTGATGCTAAAGTTTCGGTGGTCTCTCCTTCAGGAGGAAATCTGAGTGCTTTAAAAACAATAAAAATATATATATCCTCCAATGGAACTGGAGAAAGATTAGTAGCGTCACGTACCAATATCTCCGCTAATAGTTCCAGTCTGAATCTGGATCTTAACAGCGAGTCAGGATATCTGGATGAGGTTGTGAAAAGTGCGGGCCTTACAGTGAGAACAGTCTATGAACTGAAAAATCAGACCAGCTCAGATATGAACTTAAAAGTAACACTTAATTTTAATAGCGTACCGGCTAATTAATTTTGTAATAGTTTATAAAAAAACCACTTTTTATTTAAAAAGTGGTTTTTTAATTATCTTTTTATAAATCTTTCCAGAGTTTTTCTTTTTCCGTCTTGAATTTTAATGAAATAAATTCCTGTCGGAAGAGAAG
>NZ_JALAHD010000067.1 GCF_022712095.1 Chryseobacterium sp.
AAGCATAATATTCGTTATAATAATAACAGCAATAGAAATAATAACTGTTAAGCGATAAGGTCTTATTCTTAATTGGAAGTTTTCATTACCAATAACTAGTGATAATAATAGAAGAGTAGGGGTAAAGTATCTTCCTTGCACACCCTCTACCGATCCTATAAACCTGTAAACTCCTACGGAGTCAGAGACTGTAGGTTGAGTTCCAAAAGAGTAAAGAACTGCTACTACTCCTGCAAAAAACAATACAAATGAAAAGCATGAGATTAGGAGAGATTTTACATAACTCTTCTCAGCAATCAGAACCATAATTAATAATATAAGCCATACAGCTGAAATCCAGTATGGGAGATTATTAAAATTAGCATAAGGAGCTGCTAACAAGGAATGAAATACACTAATATTCGAGCCTTTTATACCTGAACTCGTATTTATCCAGTAACTCACACTTATCCGATATAAACTATATGCAATTGTTGGCTTTATTATGAATATAGTTCCTAGAAAACCACTCCCAATAATTAAAGTAATAAGTGAAAATTTCCATTTTGTAATATTATAGAATTTGATTTTATCTATAAACTGTCCCAAATGAGAAGTATGCGATTTTTTGGACAAATAAATAAATAGCATCACAAAGGCTGGCAAGACCATTAGTAGTTTAATATTTGTTTTCGCTCCAAATATTAAAAGAATAAATAATAATCCTAAGAGTACTAACTCACGTACCCTTATTTGACGTGTTATAAGAATATTAATCGTAAATGCAACCGTAAACGCTGCTATTATATAAGTCAAGGAATCATAAGACAGACTAGCAAATGTATTTGTTATAACGGGACTTAAAGACACAACTGTAAATAAAAGTTTCCCTGCTTTAACCCATTTAATAATTAAAAACATAAGTATTGCACAGATGAAGCTAGATAGTAATCTTGCAATGACAATCATTACTCCTATGGATGGATATATTGTATGACCTAACTTAACACCAATAGCTGGAAGTAAGTGCCCCCAATAATTATAGGACGTTTTGGGTGGAATAAAAGCTGCCCTAGGCAAATCTTCCATAGGCATTTCTTTTATTTCACTCTTGAAATATTTTTCAAAGAACGTCCCTGATTGATAGTTAGGAACTTGTCTAAACATTCCCGAACCTATATTTGGTTCTCCATAAGCTGAAAGATCATTGGATAACCCTACCATATTTGTACTAACCGTATAATGATATTGCCCATCTGGCTCATTAAACAGGGGCATAGCAAGTGATAACATCGTTCCTATAAAAAGAGCAAGGACTAGATAAATCTTATGAAGATGCTTTTCAATAGTTTCTTCTGTGGAAAATATTTTTTTCATATTTGACATCTCTCCTCACATAAACTTTATTAATAAAACTGCAACCACGAAGATTACTATACAGAATAGGACGATAGGTATTATTACTTTCTTAGAAACATCTGGCGATTCTTTAATACCTTTCTCAGTTAGAACATTATATTCATTTACACCTGTCAAGAAGTCAGGAATCGTAGTATTGATAGTAAAATTTTGATTTTGTGAAGTATTTAAAGAATTTTGACTCACGAGTGACTTATTTCTTCCAATTTCAAAATTACTAAATATAGAAAATTGGATCAAACCTTTATCCAGACTATGTCCATCAATTGCCTTAATAGGATAGAGAAAATATTCATTCCCCTTCGCAAGACCAACAATTTGAATTAAAGACTGGTTTAATTTATTGTTGGTCTGTACATTATAATTAAAACGGTTTAAAGCAGGAGGGATAGGTACAGGATCCAAACTGCCTATGGAATACTTATAACCTCCTTTTAGAATCGTGAACTGACTGTTGTCAATATTATTTAGGGAAGAAACAGTAATCCAGCCCTTTTGCGCAGAGTAGAGTTGATAGTTTTTTCCGATTTGCTTTCCAAGTAAATACTCTCCACCTGTTGCAAGTTTGTTAGTTTTACTTTCTGTCATTGCAAAGTTAATACCCGAAAGAACAAGAACTGGAGATTTTGCAGATACTCCCCCCTGATTATCATCAACACCTGACACTGATAAAGATGCATTTCCACTTGTTGTCCCATCAATATTGAGTGGTAAAATAGAAGCGATAATTTCTAGAGTTAAATCTTGATTCAATGTAGGTAATGCGATTTGGTAATTTGGGTTTGGGACAGCTTGATTCTCCTCATCTTTAGTCACACCTACCTCAGCATCCCCTAGTGCTTTAACCGAACTAATCGCTAGATTGGTGCTTGACGATAAAAGTAATTCCCCCCCAAGCTTATTGAAATCCTTACTTACTTTTAAGTGAAAAGTAATTGGAGAGGCTGAGTCAACAATATATCTTTTAAAATCTGTGAGTGCCGCATCACTCTGATCATCTACTGAAATCTCTAAACGATTATCTAAATTATCTGTATCAAGCTCTATTTGTTGATTTTCCTCTGTTATTGTCACCAATTTTTGAAAATTACCGCTTCCTGACATTATTGCTGTAATTCCCTTATTTACCACAGCTTCTGAATTTCCTTGTGCATTCGTAAAAGTATTACCCATCTTTTCGGCTTCAGGTTGATGGAAGAAAATACCCTCCGTTGTGCCATTAATATCCATTAGCATGGGGATACCACCTGCACGTAAAACGGCCTCTAATATTAGCATTGTTTCTTGAGGACTATGTTTTAAGCCTGGCCCAAACTGCAATCCATTGGGTAGATGGATAATTGACGGGTCAAGTTTTGTGTTTTCTGATGTGGAGGTCAACATGTTGCTCTGAATTTGCTTCCATTCTGGAGAAAGAAAATCAGTACTTGTAATATCTCCTGTCATTATTTTTCGGTATGCCCCATCTAAATTTCTTGCAGTATAAACGGCCCCCCTGTTAGGAATACCGCTTTGTGTAGAATGCAATCGAACGGTAAGCATCTCTGAATCTGCTGATACCACTTCTTCCCGAACACAGTAAAGCAGAATGCTGCATAAAAGTATGGCAATTATTTTTAAATAACCTTTATATTTCATTTTATTAATATTTCTTTTCTATAAATTAAAAATTGCTCTTCTTTTTTCGAATAAAATGTACTATTTTACCTATAAAATCAATTCTATAGAG
>NZ_JALAHD010000068.1 GCF_022712095.1 Chryseobacterium sp.
ATTATGAGTTTTCATTTGTTTAGATTTTAGTTTATTTTAATTAATGATTAAGGAACTAATATTCAATGTTATTTTTCCTAACAGTGTTAATAATTAGTTCAAAAAAAATTTACAAAGACTTAATGAATCCTGCAACCGTTTCATCAAGGGTTGTTTTATTCATTGTTTCAGGGATGTCAGATCTACGCATCATCATGATCGAGATCAATCCGTGAACGGCAGAGAAAAGTGCATGGGACATGTGACATGCATTTTCCGGAGCAGAGCCGTTTTTCTTAATAATCTGATAGGTACAATCATAGATCATATCCTGAAAT
This sequence comes from Chryseobacterium sp., assembly GCF_022712095.1. Classification (GTDB taxonomy): domain Bacteria; phylum Bacteroidota; class Bacteroidia; order Flavobacteriales; family Weeksellaceae; genus Chryseobacterium. Next base: position 318 of record NZ_JALAHD010000068.1, read on the forward strand.
GAAGAGATTTCCTCTTTCATCTGTCCTTTGCCACTGCATTGCATTCCCAACCCAAACATCAATTGATAATATTCTTTGTTTTGAAATGCAAAGTTCCAATAGGTATCTACAATGGCAGTAAGTTGCTCTTCGGGAGTATCATATTTTTTCTTTGCTTTTACCAATTCGTTGTGAAGAAGTTTAAAGCCGTTTAAAGAAATTTCAAATAAGATCGCTTCCTTATTCTCAAAATGGTCATACACTACAGGAGCACTGTATTCGATAGCATCAGCTATTTTTCTGATAGATAAAGCTCCCCAGCCTTCTGTTTTTGCCAAACCGAAAGCTGCCTGCAAAATATTTGCACGGATGGATTCTTTTTCTCTTTGTCGGCGTTCATGTAGACCCATGATATTTTTACTAACAGTGTTAGCAAAGCTACGGAGTTTTAAGAATAACTTCCAAATAATATTTGAAATTTAACATATTATCAAGTTTTACCGTCTGAATTGTGCAGTTTTAAAAGAAGTTTTATCTTTGCTGTCAAAGAAATATAAAGGATATGAATACTCCCTCTAATATGTTGGCTTTAGGTACCAAAGCACCTTTTTTTGAGCTTCCTAATCCTTCAAAGACTAACGAAATACAGTCACTGGATGAATTGAAAGGAGAAAAAGGAACTCTTGTGATTTTTATGTGCAATCACTGCCCGTTTGTGCTTCATGTCATTGATAAGATTAATGAGCTTTATGAGGATTATAATGAAAGAGGAATAGAGTTTATTGCAATCAATGCTAATGATGTGGAGAAATATCCGGCAGATTCTCCTGAGAAGATGATTGAATTTCAGATTGAAAAGAGGTTTGATTTTCCTTATTTATATGACGAAAGTCAGGCAATAGCTAAAGCCTATGATGCAGCCTGCACTCCTGATTTTTATTTCTTTGATGAAAAGCTGGATCTGATTTACAGAGGGCAGATGGATGATTCGAGACCGGGAAATGGTAAGGATGTTACAGGAGAAGATCTGATTATTGCTTTTGAGAATCTTTTATCAGAGGAGCCCCAGGAGGAAATTCAGAGGCCAAGTATGGGATGTAATATTAAATGGAAATAATTAATATTAAAAAAATATAGACAAAGCTGTTCAATTACTGGATGGCTTTTTTTATTTTCTTGCGGTTGAAGGGTTCTAGCCTATTTTTATTCACGTGTTTTTAAATATTAACTTCGTTATGGGAATAATCTTTAATGAATTCGGAAGGTGTTTTGTCCGTATATTTTTTAAACATTCTGTTGAAATAAGTTACATTATTAAAGCCACAGCTGTAGCTGCATTCGGAAATGCTTTTGTTTTGAGCCATTAAAAGACAGGCTTTATTGATTCTGTATCGGTTTACAAATTCAGTGAAAGTGATCTGGGTCGCTTTCTTAAAGAAATTACAAAATGCCGGAAGGGTGAGATTAGCAAGTTTAGCGACTTCTTCAATAGGAATTTCTTTATCATAATTATTTTCCACATAAGTGAAAATATTTTCTAACCTTGCCTTATTTTTTGAAATAATGGTATAAGGCATGATCTCATTGTTCAATAATGAGTAATCTTCACATGTTGAGAGTTCAAATAAGATCTCTAACAGTAATAAATACCTTTTATAACCGTCACTTTCCATCAGTTTCTGAAGCTTGGGAAGTATTAATTTCTTAGTAGCTGTTCCGTATAGTATTCCATATTTGGAAAGTTCCAGAAGGTTCTTAATGGAACGTGCTTCCACTTCTTCGGGAGGAAACTGGAAAATCTCTTCTTTAAACTGAAGAACGATTTCTTCATGGGGATCTGTGGAGTTCAGTCCAAATCCTGAATGTGGAATATTGGACCCGATAAGAACAAGATCACCGTTTGTGTAATTACTTTTGTGATAACCCACGTGCCTTGTTCCGCTTCCTGCAATGATACATACCAATTCAATTTCAGGATGATAATGATAGGCCCAATTAAATTCCGAAATGGGAGCAGTCATGTGTAAAGTGCGAAAAGAGCTTTTCTCATTAGGGATTACCCTTTCAAAACTAACTTTCATTAAATTAATCTATTTTATGTTACTAAAATACTAATTATATTAATATAGTTCAAATATTGATTTATTACGTTAAATTAACGTTAAGTTGAATGCTCCTATCTTAGCCATCAAGAAATTATTTTAATGAAAAATTTCAATATAAAGGTAGTTTTATTTTTAAATTATTTTGTTTTTGCCATTCTCCTTAATTCTGTAGGAACAGTCATTCTACAGGTTCAGCAGAACTTTGGGATTTCAAAATCGGCAGCAAGTGTTCTGGAAGGATTTAAAGATCTTCCTATTGCGATCTGTTCCTTTATTCTGGCTTCATTTTTACCGAGAATGGGGATTAAAAATTCAATGCTTATCGGATTATTGATGGTGAGTGTGATGTGTTTTGTAATGCCTTTTTCCAACGCATTCTGGTTTTTTAAACTACTTTTTGCAGTAGTCGGAATTGCTTTTGGACTGATTAAAATTTCTGTTTTTACTTCCATAGGATTGGTTACTGATACCGATAAAGAACATGCCAGTTTTATGGGATTCCTTGAAGGCTTCTTTATGATTGGAGTACTGGCGGGGAATGTACTTTTCAGTTTATTTATAGATGATCATGATGCCAGATCAACTGCATGGCTGAATGTCTACTGGGTATTAGGAGGAATGTCTTTGTTGTCATTTCTGTTCCTTTTCTTTTCCCAGCTGGATGAAAAAGGTCTGAAGAATGAAAATACGAATATGTTGAGTGATCTTAAGAACAGCCTCAGTTTATTCAGTTATAAAAAAGTATTGTTTTTTCTCATATGTGCTTTTCTTTTTGTTCTGGTAGAGCAGAGTTTCCAGACATGGACTCCTACTTTTTATAAAGAAATATTAAAAGTACCAACCTCTATGAGTATCCAGGCGGGTGCTGTTCTTGCAGGAGCTTTTGCCTTAGGCAGATTCCTATCCGGGTTTTTCTCTAAGAAGTTCAGCTGGATTTATGTAGTTTCCTTTTGTATCATAGGTTTTGTGATCAGTATTTTACTGATCCTGCCTTTAACGCATCAAACAGAAATCAATGCAGGTACAACCTGGCTGAATGCTCCTCCGGTTGTTTATCTGTTTCCTCTTATGGGAGGCCTGCTGGCACCGATCTATCCAAGTATCAACTCCGTCATTCTTGCTTCTATTCCTAAATATTTACACAGTGCCATGTCAGGACTTATCGTTGTTTTTTCTGCCATAGGAGGGACTTTAGGTTCCATGATTACCGGTTTTGTATTTCAGGAATTCAGCGGACAAAGAGCTTTTTATTTATCACTGATACCTCTTACAATGCTTTTTGTATCGGCTATCATAATGAACAGATTAAAAATAAATTCTAATCAATGAAAATAAACAATCAATTTTACCTGAGTGATATAACATCTCTTTTTGATGATGTTCAGCGGGGAAAAATTTTTGACGACCAAAAAACAATGACAGATGCGATACCCTTGTATCCTGTATCTGATATTAATAAGAAATACAACCAAGAAAAACACAACGAAGGTTTTGATCTGAAATCATTTGTATTGTCACATTTTGATTTTATAAAAAAAGAAGAGAGCACTCATAGAAAAGATATACTGCCTATAGAAGAGCATATTGAAAAACTTTGGGATGAACTCACTCATACGGCTTCAGAAGAGAAAGGCACACTTCTGAAGCTCCCAAAACCTTATATAGTTCCCGGAGGACGTTTCAATGAATTTTTTTATTGGGATAGCTACTTTGTAATGTTAGGATTACAAGTTTCGGGGCGAGTACAAATGATGAAAAATATTGTTGAAAACTGCTCTTATCTTATTCAGACATTCGGTTTTGTTCCGAATGCGAGCAGAACTCATTTTCTGAGCCGTTCCCAACCCCCTTATTTTTCTTTGATGCTTGATTTACTTACTGAAACCACAAATGATGAAAAAATATACAGTGAGTATTATGATACATTGGAAAAAGAATATAATTTCTGGATGGATGGTGAGCAAGACTTAAGAAATGGTTCTGAGAGTAAAAGAGTGGTGAGAACGAAAGAAGGTGATATCCTGAACAGATATTATGATTCTCAAAACAATCCTCGTCCCGAAAGCTATCTTATAGATATTGAAGATCATGAAAATTCAGAAAGTGATGAATTTTACAGAAATATTAGAGCTGCCTGTGAATCCGGATGGGATTTTTCCAGCCGATGGTTTTCGGATGGTCACAGTATTCAGAAGATAGAAACGCTCAACCTTGCTGAGGTCGACCTGAATTGTTTATTGTGGCACCTAGAAAAAACATTGGTTAAAGCATCGGAGCTTCAGGGATTCTCTGAAAAAAAGAGATATTATGAGCAAAGGGCAGATCAGAGAAAATCAGGTATTGATCATTATTTCTGGGATGAGCATACCGGAATATACCGGGATTTTCATATTAGGAAAGAGATGCAGACAGAATCAAAGCATATTGCGACCTTGTATCCTCTTTTCCTGGGACTGGCGAGTAAAGAACAGGCGAGAGCTGTTACGGAGATCCTTGCTGATGAGTTTTTATATCAGGGAGGATTGGTTACTACTACGAAACAATCCGGACAGCAATGGGATCTTCCAAACGCATGGGCTCCCTATCAATGGCTTGGATATGTGGGGGCTAAAAAATATGGTTTTACATCCTTAGCAGAAGCTGTCAAAAACAACTGGTGTTCTAATATTGAAAGGGTATATAATAATACAGGTAAACTGATGGAAAAGTATAATGCCCAGGATACAGAAACAATTGCCGGAGGTGGAGAATACCCTAATCAGGATGGTTTTGGATGGACTAATGGAGTGTATTTAAAGCTCAAAAAATCTTAAAAGAAATTAAAACTAAAACTATATGGATATGAAAAAAAGATCGATTTTCTTTATGGCTGGCCTTGCTACCCTTTATTTTAATAATGTATATGGGCAGGAAGTAGAAAAGGATTCTACAAGGACAGCTTCCATTGATCAGGTAGTGATCACCGGAAATTCAAACCCTAAGAAAAAAATAGAGTCGAGTACTGCTATTTCTACATTCAGTGCCAAAGAAATTCAAAAGCAGAATCCTATAAGCGCTGCGGCATTATTACAGAGGGTGCCTGGTTTTGCGGTAGAAACTTCAGGGGGAGAAGTCGGGAATAACCTTTTTGCAAGAGGAATTCCTTCAGCCGGAGCTTATGAGTTTGTACAGGTACAGGAAGATGGACTTCCTGTATTTGAAGATGGAGCATTACAGTTTGCCAATGCAGATAATTTCTTTAGAGTGGATAATACGGTAAGCAGATTGGAAGCTTTGAGAGGAGGCTCAGGGTCTATTTATGCAAACAATTCACCAGGAGGGTTAATTAACTTTATTTCAAAGGAAGGAACTAACAATTTTAGAGGAGTAGCAAAACTTGAAACAAGTACTTACGGATTGATGCGTACCGATCTTAATGTAGGAGGTGCTCTGGTCCAGGATAAATTATTCTTTAATATCGGAGGTTTTTACAGAACGGATGACGGAATCAGAAAAACCGGTTTTAAAGCCAATAACGGAGGACAGATCAGAATGAACCTGAAATATGTTTTTGACAAAGGATATGCAAAAATATATTATAAAAAACTGGATGATAGAAATACTTTCTATCTGCCTATTCCATTAATCCAGAATGGGAACAGCCTGAAAGAGTTTCCTGGCTTTGATGCTAATTATGGTACTTATAGTTACAGGGCAATCAGCCAGCTTAATATTCCGCAGGCGGGAGGAGGTTTCTTCAGCAGAAACCTGGAAGATGGTATTCATCCGAAAGTGGATGTGGTAGGAGCAGAGTTTAAATATGATCTTGGAAATAATTTCAGTGTTCTCAATAAAACAAGGTATACCCATATTAATATGAGCTATACTGGGATATTTCCTTCCGGAGGTCCGCAGCTGGCAGGTGATTTTGCCAACAGTACAGGAATATCAGGAGATAACTATCAGTATTCTATAGTGGGAAGCGGGCAGGTTGTAAATCCTCAATATGTACAGAAACTAGGCTTCTGGGCGATTGATAAGCAGATGGATAATTTTATCAATGATTTACAGTTTAGCTATAAATTCGATAAAGGAAATATTACTGCCGGTTTTTATAAATCAAACTGGAAATCAAATCAGTACTGGAACTGGAGTAACATTCTTACTACAGCGACTGATAAACCACAATTGTTAAATTTAGTAGATACTTCCCTTAATTCAACAGATGTAGGATACTCTAAAACATATAACGGAGTAACGGATATGTCTTTCTTGGTAAGGAATTCTCAGATCCAGGGAAGCTTAAATAATCTTTATTTGAATCTGGATTATAATATTACAGAAGAGCTGAGTGTGAATGCAGGACTTCGATATAGCCGTGATTACTATAAAGGATATGCAGTTAATACAACTACAGCTAATCTTGATAATTCAGGATTAACTACTGATGGTACCCATAGCTTTGCAACGACGACAGCTGATGATAATATGAGTGTACTGGGCAATCAGTTTACCTATTGGAATTATGATATTGATAAGGTGTCCTATACATTGGCTGCTAACTACAAAATTAATGGACAGAATGCAGTATATGCACGTTTTTCTCATGGATTCAGATCTCCGAATGAAGAAACTTATTATAATAATATTGCTGATTTAAGCCAGATAAAACCAGTCCAAACTAACCAACTAGAATTAGGATATAAGTATTATACACGTAACCTGGATATCTCTGTAATTCCTTTTTATTCTACACTTAATAACCTTTCTTTTGCAGATGTATATTCTGACGGTACTTCTGAAAATAAATTTGCCAATACTTCCAATATTGGAGTAGAGCTTGAAGGGTTTGCCAGATTGTTTAATAATCTGTTGGAAGTAAGTTTCAACGGGACTTTCCAGAACCCAAAGTATAAAAACTTTACAGGAATGAATGCGGATGGAACCTCTTTTGATTATGATGGAAATCAGGTAAGAAGAATTCCGAAGTTCTATTTCAATATTTCACCTGCAGTAAATATTACTAAGGAGTGGAGAGCTTATGTGAGTTATAATTATTACGGTAAGCGTTTTCAGAATGAGGCGAATACGGATGATAATATTTTGCCGTCTTTCAGTGAATTCGGAGCGGGAACATCTTATCAGTTAGGGAAAATTCGCTTTGCTATTGATGCTACCAATATTTTCAATACTATCGGAATAACAGAAGGAGACCCTAGATCTCCATTGGTAGGAACTACGGATATAAGAATGGCAAGACCTATTATGGGAGCAGCTGTGAGAGGCTCCATTACTTTAGATTTTTAAGTGCATTAATTTTTTATATATTATAATCAAAAAAGTTTATTGAACATTGTTCAATAAACTTTTTTTAAAATGGTACTTAATTATTATAAAATATACCTCCGGCTTTTTAAAGTATATTAAAAATAAAGAGTTTGCCTGCCATAATTTAACAGGCAGTCTTTAGTTTTTAATACCCGGGGTTTTGTTTCATGTTTGGATTTAAATTGATGGCTTCCTGAGGAATAGGTAGTACAAATCTGAAATTACCCGCAGGTAGAGTTTTTAAAGCACCGATTGGTGCATCCGTACCACTTCCGTCTGCTGCAGATCCATAATCTGATCTTACAATGGATTGTCCTAACCTTTTAAGAGTCCAGAATCTGTCATTTTCAAAGGCAAGTTCAAGCCTTCTTTCATTATAGATAGCATTTAATAAATCTGTTCCTGTTTCCGTACCTGCTGTGTATGATGAATATCTTTGGGCTCTTAATATGTTAAGCAAAGCAAGAGCACGGGCAGAATTTACAGCTGAGGTTTTCATATATGCTTCTGCAACGTTAAGATAAACTTCCGCAGTTCTCAAAAATTTAATATCTACAACATTCAATGTGTTGGAACTAGCTCTTTTTCTGTGTTTTATTACATTGTTGTAAGAAGTTGTATTGTAGTTAGATGTTAAAGCATAAGCTTCCTTTCGGATATCTGTACTATTAAACTTTTGAAACAGATCATAATTGATATTGTATTCTGATAGGATTCCTTTTCCCGGAAAAGTTTGATTGTAAGCAACTCCTACTGTTACGTTATCGTCACTCACATTGGCGTTAGGTATGATGAATAGGTCTCCGTCCTGGGAGGCATCTCTCCATATATTCACGAAATTACTTAAGGTCCCTACTGAGGCACTTGCAGTGATACACTGTTCTCCATATTCTATAGCTTTACTATAATCTCCTTTATATAAATAGACTCTTGACAGAAAACCCAAAATTGATGTTTTGTTAAGTCTTGCAATGCTCCCGTTGTCTGAATTAATATTAGCAAGTGATTCTTCCAGATCTTTTATAATCTTATTATAGGTAATCTCTACGGTAGCATCTCTTGATGGTTTGATATTAGGGTCAAAAGTTGTTACGTAAGCTATCCCCAGAGAAGAAGGAGCATCACTGCTTTGAGTCGGAATTTTTGAATATGCTCTTACCAGATCGAAATGGGCGATGGCTCTCACTGCTTTTGCTTCAGCCTCAATATTTTTCATATAATCGGTGTAAGGAACCTTATCTAGATTATTTAAAACCAAATTAGCCCTGGAAATAACAAAATAAGCAGAGGAATATAAAGCTGTTACATCGTCTGTTTGTGGAGTATAAGCCCATTCATAGGCTGTTTTATTTGTTCTCCTCCCTTGAGGATTGAGAATAAGATTATCAGCCAATACATCTCCGAGAATAATAGAATTTCCGGTATCACCATTATAGTAAGTGGGACTTTTAAAAGCATCATAAGCACCATCTAAAACCAATCTGTAATTGGCTTCAGTAGTGAAGATAGTTGCCGGAGTATCCTGATTATTAGGTGAAATATCAAAACTTTCATCACTGCATTGAAGTGAAAAAAAAGAGAGAGAGGATACTAAGAAAATATGAGTGAATATTCTTTTCATAATTGTTTTAAATTTAAAGTTCTATTTCTATTCCTAGTAGAAATGTTTTTACAGCAGGATAGCTATATAGTGCATAAGCCCCACTAATGAAAGTTTGTCCCGCTCCGGTTTGATTTTCTCCTGAACCTACAGATACTTCGGGATCTCCTTCGAATTTTGTCCAGGTAATAAGGTTTTGTCCGGTTAAAGAAAGTCGGATCTTATTAACAGGCAAGGATTCTCCAAAGGTCTTTTTATCGAAGGTGTATCCGATACTTAGGTTTCTTAATCTTATATAAGAAGCATCCTGTAAAAATCTGTCGGTTGTTTTTAAACCTGTAGCTCCACCCGGTGCATTTGAATTATTACCAGGTCTTGGTAAAACATCGGTCTGTCCCGGCGTTGTCCAGTAATTGGCGGCATCCGTTCTCATATTCCCCGTGTTTCCATTGACGTAGTTCAACATATTAAGAGCCATGTAATTATAAGTGTAGTTTCCTGACTTATAACTAAAGTCTGCCTGAAGGTCAAAACCTTTATAGGTTAAACTGGTACCGAATCCTCCATACAATTTAGGCAGGGGAGATTTTTTATCAATAAGAACAGCGTCATCAGAATTGTAAATTTCTGTAGTACCGCCTTCTTTTGTGTAATATATTTCATTTCCATTATCAGGATTAATGCCCGCACTTCTTACTAAATAGAAATTAAATGGTTCATATCCTTCTTTAAGAATATTGATATCCATAATTCTCTGGTTTTCACCTTCCCTTAGTTTAAGTAGCTTATAGCTCATTATACTGGTGTTGGCACGTACACTCCATGTGAAATTTTGAGATTTTATAATGTCTGCTGATAAACTTATTTCAAGTCCCTTGTTTCTTAAGTTACCTGCATTAATATTAGTGGAGTAGGCACCTCCTTCGGAACTATAGTTAGGAACGGATAAAATGAAATCTTTTTTCTGATCTATGAAATAATCAATAGTTCCTCTTAATCTGTTTTTTAGTAATCCAAATTCGGCACCATAGTTTTGAGATTTAGTGACCTCCCATTTCAGATTGTCATTGCCATAGGTTGCATTAGTGTAAATCGTAGGATAAGTACCATTTATTCCGCCTGACATTAATACTCTATTAATATTTAAATCGATATTATTATAGCCTCTTGTACCAATTGAAGCTCTGACCTTTAATAGAGATAAAATACTGCTGTCATTTAGGAAGTTTTCATTGGTAACATTCCATGCGCCGCTTAATGACCAAAAGGGTTCGGAGGTGACATTGTTTTTTCCGAATCTGGAATCTTTATCCTGTCTTATTGAAGCTGTTACAATGTATTTCTTTGCAAAATCATAGGTTAAAAAAGCTCCGTAAGAAAAAGTTCTGTATAGTTGATCGTAACCTCTAATTGCAAAAGGTTTTGAAGCATTATCCAGTTCGTTCAGTGTCGGAGATGAAAAACTTCGTCCAGTTCCGCTAATATAATCGTTTTTATATTCGGTATATTCTACTAAACCAAGTAAATCAAAATGATGATTGCCAAATGTTTTTACATAATTAAGTGTATTGGAGTTAGTGTATCGGAAACGGTTCTGATTGGTTTCTGCAACACTTCCGTCTATTCCTAACACATTATCTAAAAAGGAACCTCTTAAAACTTTACTGGTATTTCTTACATTATTGAAATAGCCTCCTAACTGTGTTTTAAAGGTCAGTTCCTCTAAAAATTTGTATTGTGCATATATATTTCCGTCAAAAATGAGGGAGTTGGTATTTTGAGGATTGTTTTTAAGTGCCTCTAAAATAGGGAATCCCAATTGTGTAGGATTGTAGGAACCATCTGAATTATATACAGGTTCGTAAGGGTTGTAAGAATACATAGCCCTGATGGGATTCTGGATATTGTTTCTGTCCCTTATCTCCTGAGATGTTGTGTAGTTAACGCCTGTAGAAACTCCTATACTTAATTTGTCAGTAGGATTGGTATCATATTTTATTCTACCTGTATATCTTTTATAAGCATCAATATTTCTGATGATACCATTGTCTGCATCATAACCTAATGAAATAGCGTATTTTGATTTTTTGTCACCACCTCTTATTCCGATCAGATAAGATTCAGTAAATGATTTTCTTAAGATATCATTTTGCCAGTTATGACCCTGTGCAAGGTCTGAAGCAGTTTCTTCTGCTGTTCTCGGCTCATAACCAGATATTCCCAAACCATACATTCTGTTTTCATAATCAAGTTTCTCTGACGCATTCATCATGCGAAAATTTTTATCTTTAATTTTTTCTGAGAATCCTACTTTGGAACTGAATGTAATCACGGGTTTTCCTGTCTTTCCTCCTTTGGTTGTTAAGACGATAACTCCATTGGCACCCTGAGATCCATAGATGGCAGCTGCCGCAGCGTCCTTAAGAACTGAAAGACTTTCATAGTCACTAGGGTTGATAGAATTAAAGACATCCTGAGCTCTCTGATCATTCCCTACAATGAACCCGTCAATTACAAATAAGGGATTGGAAGCTCCCACAGAAGCTGTAATATTACCCAGACCCCGGACTCTTATTGTAGAGCCAGACCCCGGCTTTCCATTGAGTGCGGATACATCAAGCCCGGCGGCTTTCCCCTGTAAAGCATTTGTACCCATTGTAGAAGAAGAAAAATTAGATAGAGATTTTCCTGATACCACTGTTATTGCAGAGGTAACTTCATCTTTATTCTTTTTTTGATAACCCGTTACAACGATTTCATCTATCATTTTTTCTTTAGTAACAGTATCTTTTTTTATGGATTGTGCGAATGTAGCCTGTCCCACAAAAAACAAAACCCCGATACTTAAAATACGTATTTTATCATCCATATAACATA
>NZ_JALAHD010000069.1 GCF_022712095.1 Chryseobacterium sp.
ATTAAATGCTTGTAAAAATTTAGAAAATAGTGGAGTGGATGCGATAATTTTATGCGCCAATACAGCACATTTATATATTGATATTCTACAAAAAGAAATTTATGTTCCTATAATAAATATCATATCTGCTACAGGAAATGAAATAAACAGACAGGGTTTCAGAAAGGTCTTATTATTAGGGACAAAGTACACAATGGAATTACCCTTTTATAAAGTCGGCCTTAAAGCTCAGAATATAGACTGCGTAGTTCCGCATGAAAGTGATCGAATTTATATTCAGCAGACTCTCAGAGATGAATTAGGAGCAAATATTATAAAACAGGAAACAAAGCAACGATATATTTCCATCATAAATAAATGGGCCGAAAGCGACATAGAAGCCGTTATATTTGGCTGTACTGAAATTCCTCTTTTAATTGCCCCAGAAGATATTTCTATACCTGTATTTGACACCACCCAGATACATGCACAGGCTGCAGTAGATTTTATACTAACATCACATAAATAAAGTGATTAGTAATACTTATTTACTGGAATTTTTCTGCTTCAGGTTATTTCTTTCTTTTGACTTATAACTTTATTTTACACCTAATTTCCAGAGTTTTTAATTAAGGTACAATTACTGTAAAAATGTAAGCCGCCAAGTTAACAAGAAGTACCGTTCCGTATAAGATATTGGTTTTTCCTCTACTCAAGGAAAGCATCACGATAAATACGGATAGAGAAAGTAAAATAATATCTTTTTTATCCAACCCTAAAACCAAAGGAATATCATACAGGATACAAACTACTGATACAGCTGGGATTGTTAAGCCGATACTTGCCAAAGCAGACCCTAATGCAAGATTTAAACTGGATTGTATCTGATTGCTTCTCGCCGCTCTGATCGCAGCCATTCCTTCCGGAAGCAACACTACTGCTGCAATAATAACCCCTACCAATGATTTCGGTGCCCCAAAACTCTGAACCATACTTTCAATTGCCGGAGAAAGCCCTTTTGCCATTAACACTACAATTGCAAGACAGATAATTAAGAACGTAAAGCTTACCAATGTTTTAATCAGTGAGGGTAAATAATGTTCTTCTTCTTTTTCATCAGGCATAATGAAATAATTCCTATGTCTCACCGTCTGAACCATCAGAAAAACTCCGTAAATAACTAAACACGCTATTGAGACAAAGGTTAGCTGAGACTGATTATAAAAAGGTCCGTTTACACTTGAGGTAAAATTAGGAAGTACCAATGTCAAAACCAAAATAGACACAATACTTACAAGATATGTGGTTGCTGAAGTACGTGCAAAAAACTGCTCATAATATTTAACGCCTCCTACCAAGATACAGATTCCCAAGATACCATTAAGAATAAGCATAACAGCTGCAAACACGGTATCTCTTGCCAGGGTAATGGCCTGATCTCCACCTGCAACCATTAATGAAATAATAAGAGCCACTTCAATGATGGTAATACAAAGGGCAAGGATAATGGTCCCGAAAGGCTCCCCCACTTTATGGGCTACCACTTCTGCATGATGAACCGCCGACAGTACACTTGAGGTAAGTAAAAGACCGGCAATAACTTCATAAACAACACCATTGGCTACTACTCCCGAAAGATAGTAAACTACCGCCAGGACAGGGAAAACATACGTATAATGAAAGAGTTCTTTTAATTTCATAAAGTGTCTACAAAATACAAAAAATCTATGAAATTTACAATATTAAAAGAAAAAACTAATAACATTTAACAATTCCAAAGCTGATAATCCTGAATATCGGTGAGCATATGCAACAACAATCCTATACCAACAATTCGAATATTGCCTTTAAAGAATAACAGCAAAAAGTAAACCGCAATAGCATAATAGGAGTGTAAAAAATGAAAACCTATACTATTCCGGTTCGGGTCAAAAATGGGGTTAGCCAATAAATGATCTAAATCCACCAGCATAGTTCCCAGCATAATAAGGTATGCTTTCTTCCATTCTTTACGAAAGAATATAAGGGCTACAAAAGCCGGAAATACCAAATGTAAAAAATAGTGCGTTATCGTTTTCCACAAAAAACAATCCATTATATTTTCCCTTTTAAATAATCCTGCCTTACTTCTTCTTCAAGCTTTTCTATAGCGTATCTTAAGCAAGTTCGCGGCATTTCTTTATAATACTGATTAAGATATACAATCAAATCTTTCTCACTCTTTTGCCCCATTTCTCTCAGTAGCCAGCCATTGGCCTTATGCATGAGATCATGAGTGTGTCTAAGATTATAAGTGACCAATTCTTTAGTAAGGTCGAAGGATCCCCTTTTCACGTAATACATTGTTCCCACTACAGCAATTCTCTTATGCCACATGTCATCAGATTCCGAGAGTTTCCTGAGCAAATCTTCTTTCTGATTTTCAAAGGCATATCTTCCCAGAATCTTATAGCAGCTGGAATCTACCAGATCCCAATTATTTACGTAAGTTAAATGATTGAGATAAAAATCTACAAGTTCGGTTTTCAGTGCCGTATCTTTAGCTTTTTCAAACTTAGAAATTAGCATGAGCAAAGCCGTCAGCCGATGTTCATGATATCCGGACGATAACAGCTCACTCAGTTCTTCCAAAGAAATCTTAGCATGGTATTCCTTAGCCACAGATCTTTGATCAGGAACTGTAACTCCCAGAAAAAGATCTCCTTCTCCATATTCTCCTTTTCCTGTTTTAAAAAATTTAGGAAAAAATGCTGCTTTTTCCGGAATGGATAAAACAGCCAATGCTTCATGTATTTCTTTTACTATACCGCTCATTTAAAAATTCAGGTTTTAATTAGTTTAAACCTACCCCATTTAATGCTCTTCTACCGCAACTTCCTGCTCCTGCTCCTCCTTTGCAATCATTTTGGGGTTGGCCACTTTACCAATGGTAAGCCCTTGAACGATAATCGAAAATACCACTACACAATAGGTAATACTCAGAATAACATTACTGTATTCCCCTTTCGGGATAGACATAGCCAGCGCAATAGAAACTCCTCCCCGAATTCCTCCCCAAACCAGAACTTTAATCGTTTGTGGGCTGAACCGGGTTTTAAAAGACATAAACTTCGTTGGCCCCCAAATGGAAATAAATCTCGCAATTAAAACAACTATAATAGCCACAATTCCAGCAATGATAAAGTGAGAAAGATCTTTAATCAGTAAAAGCTCAAAACCGATGAAGAGAAATAATACGGCATTAAGAATTTCATCTATAAGTTCCCAGAATTTAATCAAATAGTCCTGAGTAACGGATTTCATTTTAAATTTAACATTAAAGTTCCCCATAAACAAACCAGCGGCAACCATGGTAAGAGGTCCTGAAATATGCAGTTGTCTGGCAACAAGATATCCTCCCATTACTACTGAAAGTGTTACCAATACTGAAATAATATAGTCATCCACTTCACGCATCAGCCTGGAAGTAACCCAACCAAGAACTACCCCTAATAATAATCCTCCGCCTGCTTCCTCAAGTAATAAGAGAGATATATTTTCAACCCCCAGATCAACTTCCTTTCCAACAGCAAGCTGTAAGATCACAGTGAAAACTACAACAGCCATACCGTCATTAAAAAGGGATTCTCCCGCTACTTTGGTTTCTAATGATTTTGAAACATTTGCCATCTTTAAAACACTAAGTACCGCAACCGGATCTGTAGGTGAAATCAAAGCCCCAAAAACAAGACAATAAATAAGAGGAAGATTAATTCCTACCAAAGGCAGTAAATAATATACCCCAAATCCTACCACAAAAGTAGAAATAACAACTCCCGCTGTTGAAAATATAACAACTGGCCAGAACTGCTCCTTGAGATCATTAATATTAATATGGATACCTCCTGCAAACAACAGGAAATTAAGCATAGCTCCCATCAATACTTCCGTAAAGTCTATACTGCCCATCAGTTGATTAAGATGTCCGAAAGTTCTTGGTAAAACGGTTTCTCCAAAAGAAACCAGAAAAATGGAAACAATGATTGCAATCACCATAATTCCAATAGTACTGGGAAGCTTAAGAAATCTATAATTAAGATACGCGAATATAGAGGCCAAAACAATTAAGGCTGAAAATGAATAATATAATTCCACAAAAAGGTGTTTTTAAAAATTAAAAATCTAAATAAAGTACTTTGATATATATTTTGTTATTGTTATTCTCCCAAATATCAACGATTCCGTCTTTCAATGATTTGGAAGTTCTTGTGAAGTCCTGTCCGATGTTCAGAATATTCAATAAGATGTATTCATCTCCTACAGAATTCACATAATAGGCGGTTTTCTCAGATTTTCCGTCTCCGGAATTTTTCATTGCATCCGTAAGTATTTTAAACTGGTTCAAATGATGTGAAAAATTACTTGAATCCTGCTTGGCATCATAAGTACGGAGTAATATCAATAAAATATCAAGATTAGTCGGGTCTTTATCATACAAAGCCCTTCCCATTTTGATACAGTCCTCAAAATTATTATCCTTAAAAGCAACTACCAGCTTTTTAAAATCATCATCATTGGTAGAAACTTTACCTTCTTTAAAATTTCTTCCGTAATAAAGATGTTGTGCTTCTATACTATCTAAGGATTTAGGGAACCCCTTATACTTAAAAATCAATTTTTCGTAATTATAGAGAGATTGAGGATTTCCGAGATTTTTGTCAATACTCTTAAAATCTATTCTTGATTTTTGACTAAAACCAAAAACAGAAACCAAAAGAAATAATAAGAAAATACGATATTTCATTAATTATTATTTTCATCTTCCTCGTCTTCAAAATATTCAAACAGGAAGTCATTATAAGGGAATCTTGAAATATGAATTTTCATTACTTCATCATATATAAGTTTTTTCATTTCAGGGAAATTTTCTTTGGTAAGAGCCGAAATGAAGACAGTGGGATATTTAGATTTTGCCATCCAGGTTTTTTTCCATTCATCCAATGAAATATTCTTTCTTGTAGACGGAGTAAGATCATCTTCATCTTTTTTCTCATAACTGAAATCATCAATCTTATTAAAAACCATAATCATAGGTTTTCTATGTGCATCTATTTCCTGTAAAATCTGATTCACAGAAGCGATGTGATCTTCAAAACTGGCATGGGAAATATCCACCACATGAATGAGAAGATCGGCTTCTCGTACTTCATCCAGCGTAGATTTGAAAGATTCCACCAATTGGGTCGGCAGTTTTCTGATAAACCCCACGGTATCCGTAAGCAGGAAAGGTAAATTTCCTATAACTACTTTTCTCACGGTAGTATCCAATGTTGCAAACAGCTTATTCTCCGCAAAAACTTCAGATTTCGAAAGGGAATTCATTAAAGTTGATTTTCCCACGTTAGTATACCCAACCAAAGATACTCTAACCATTTTACCTCGGTTATTTCTCTGGGTAGCCATTTGTTTATCTATGGTTTTGAGTTTCTCTTTTAATAAAGATATTCTGTCACGAATGATACGACGGTCGGTTTCAATTTCTGTTTCCCCTGGACCTCTCATACCGATACCTCCTCGCTGACGCTCCAAGTGGGTCCACATTCGGGTCAATCGCGGCAAGAGATACTCATATTGAGCCAGCTCCACCTGTGTTCTTGCATAAGAAGTCTGTGCTCTCTGTGCAAAAATATCGAGAATAAGATTGGTTCGGTCTAAGATTTTAACTTCCAGCTCTCTTTCTAAATTTTTGAGCTGAGAAGGAGAAAGTTCATCATCAAAAATGATGGTTCCTATTTCATTTTCTTTAACATATGCCTTAATTTCTTCGGCTTTTCCACTTCCGACAAAAGTTCGTGAATCCGGCTGTGAGAGTTTCTGAGTAAATCTTTTTTCTACCGTTGCTCCTGCTGTGAATGCTAAAAATTCCAGCTCATCCATATATTCTTTAAGCTTCTCCTCATCCTGGTCTTTTGTAATGAGCCCTACCAAAACGGCTTTCTCATAACTATGTTCTTTCTTTTCGAGCATTAAATCTATGTATATTATAAGATTTACAAGATACCATTTTTAGGTAAAACAAACAAATTTTTCTCAAAAATAACCCTCGTTTACTATTGAAAACACCTCAATACACTATTGGTTTATAGTTTTTTAGCACCTTTACAAAGTTTTTCATACTGAAACTATAAAACCTCGCATTCAGCTTTCAAATAAAAAAGCTTGCCTCTGGCAAGCTTTATATTACATTTCAATTTTTATTAGTCCCAATCGGCAGCAATAAATTTCATCTCATTTCCTTTTTCATCCGACAAAATAAGCTCATGTCCTCTGATCAAATAATGAGTCATATTTTCAAAACTCTGTGCAAAAGAATTCTCAAGCTCCATATTACTACAAGCCATCATTGTTCCTCCCAATCCGGAAATTTTCACTTTACCATTATCTTTAAAATCTGAGGTGAAAAACATTCTGTTGCATCCCATAAATGCGCTTCCGGGAATTTTCCCGCTTTCTTTTTCAGCGGTAAGACTTATGGCTGCCTTACTTTTAATCAATTGTTCTTTTGTAAAATTACTGAAAGATACCAACATCCACTTCCTTTGCAAATTATGATTTTTTTCAGAAGGTATTGTTGAACAGTTCCAAAATAATCCAAATGTAAAAACGACAAGAAATGATATAATAATTTTTTTCATAGAGATAGTATCTCCAATTCCATACCAATCCATTTAAATATCGTAAAAATTAGTAAATTAGCCCCACAAAAATTATTTTATAAAATGAAAAGAATACTTCTACTATTCACTTTCTTATTGAGTTTTGCTCAAATGAGAGCCGATGAAGGAATGTGGCTATTAATGCTCATCAAAAGGCTTAATGGTGTTGATATGCAAAAAGAAGGTTTGCATCTGACTCCTGAAGAAATTTATTCCGTAAACAATTCAAGCTTAAAAGATGCGATTGTAAGCTTTGGAGGATTTTGTACAGGAGAAATCGTATCTGACAAAGGACTTATTTTTACCAACCATCACTGTGGATATGGTGCTGTAGCAGCTGCTTCTACTCCGGAAAAAGATTATCTGAAAAACGGATTCTGGGCTATGAAGCAAAAAGACGAATTCAATGCTAAAAATCTGTATGTGAGATTTTTAGTAAGAATGGACGATGCTACACAAAGAATTAATTCCAAGCTTAACAACAGCATGACTCCAAGTGAAAGAAAAGCTGTTATCGAGACTGAAACCAAGGCTATCGAATCTGAAAACTCAGAAAATGGTAAATATACAGTAGTAGTAAAAGATTTCTTTAACGGAAATGAGTTTTATTATTTCGTTTATCAGGATTATAAAGATATCAGATTAGTAGGAGCTCCACCTTCCTCTTTAGGAAAATTCGGTGGTGACACAGACAACTGGGAATGGCCAAGACATACTGACGACTTTACTGTTTTCAGAGTATATGCTGACGGTGCAGGTAATCCTGCTGAATATTCTCCAAGCAATGTTCCACTAAAACCTAAACATCATTTACCAGTTTCCCTCAAAGGATTTAAACCTGGTGATTTTGCCATGATCTTAGGATATCCGGGAAGAACCAACCGTTACTTAACTTCTTATGGAATCCAACAAATGGTCAATAAAGACTATCCGGCTTGGGTAGAAGCTTCCAAATTAGCAATGGATGTTATGAAGAAGTATATGGATAAAGATAAAGCAACTCAACTTAGCTATGCTTCTCAATATGCTTCTGTAGCAAACTACTGGAAAAACAGACAGGGAACAATTGATGCAGTAGAAAAAAACGGAACAATTTCTGACAAACAAAAAATAGAATCTGCTTACAGAGTATGGTCTATACAGCCGGGAAATGAGATATATGATGGTGTTTTAGAGGATATCGAAGCTTATTATAAACAGGTTTCGGACAGAAATGTTGAAAGAAATTATATGGCTCAGCTTTCAAGAAACGCTAAATATATCAGTCTTACTTTCCAATTAGGAAATCTTCTTAATACCTATGCAGGACAAGATATGCAGGGAAGATTAGCAATGAAGCCTAAAGTAGAGGCAGCTATTAAAAGTGCTTACGAAAACTTTAATACCAATCTTGAAGGGGAAATGCTTAATTCTATGGTTAACCTTTATAAAACAAGAGTAACCAACAGAGATATTGCTTCTGCAACAATACTTGGACTGGATGCCAATAATCTGTCTAATATAGCTTATTCTTCAATCTTTGCCAATAAAACATCTGCAACTAATTTCCTTCTTAACCCAGATCGTTTAAAACTGGATTCAGATCCGCTTTGGAAAATTGCAAGAGGAATTGTTGCTGACCAAAAAACAATTACTGACGGTTATGTAAATGTAGATGATAATTTTGCAAAAAATAACCGCTTATTCCTTGCCGGATTAATGAAGGCTATGCCTGAGAAAAAATTCTATCCAGATGCTAACTCCACAATGAGATTAACTTACGGATCTATTGATACTTTACCTATCAGAAACGACAGAAATTATTTTGGAGTAACTGAAAACTATTATACAGATATGGAAGGTTTAATCGGGAAATATGTAAAAGGAGATGAAGAGTTCGATCTTCCGCAAAGAGTGATTGATCTTTATAATATGAAGGATTTCGGACAATACGCAGATGCTGCCGGACATATGCCTGTAAACTTCCTTTCCAATAACGATATTACCGGTGGAAACTCCGGTTCTCCGGTTATCGACGGAGATGGAAATCTTATCGGAATTGCTTTCGACGGAAACAGTGAAGCTTTAAGTGGTGATATTGTTTTTGAACCTGAATGGCAAAAAACAATCAACGTTGACATCCGATTTGTTCTTTGGACCATTGACAAATATGCTGGTGCAAGAAGATTAATTGATGAATTAACTCTTGTAAGAGATGAAAATACTCCCCCAGATACCAAAACAAAAGCTGCTCCGGTAAAATCAGCTAAAAGTAAAAAATAATCTCTTTTTAGAATATATTTAACCGTGGAAAATTCCACGGTTTTTTATTTTTGTATCCTTAAATAATTTTTATGTCATCTCAAGAAATACAGTTTTCCGCTATTATTAAACAAAACGGAACAATGAATGCCGCTTTTGTAGAATTTCCTTTTTCTGCTGAAGAATTATTCGGCAAAAAAGGGCAGGTAAGGATAAAAGCTATTTTCGATAATACAGTAGAATACAGAGGCAGTCTTGCCAAAATGAAATCCGACTGCCATATTCTGGGATTAACTCAGGAAGTCCGTAAACAGCTTGGAAAATCTTTTGGAGATGAGGTAATCGTTAAGCTTGTTGAGGATAAAGAAGAAAGAACCGTTGAAATCGCTGAAGATATAATGTCCGTTTTTAATCAGAATCCTTCAGCTAAGGATCTGTTTGATACAATGAGCTATACTCACAGAAAAGAATATATCCGCTGGATAGAAGAGGCTAAAAAACCTGAAACCCGCGAAAACAGAAAAATCAAAATGATTCAGATGATTTTGGATGGAAAAAAAGGAGTTTGATCATGATCCAACTCCTTTTTATTTCTTCTCACAATATGAGATTAAATTCCTTTATTTAATTTAGAAAGAGGCTCATTAATATTAAAATACTGACAATCAATATTTGTGGCCCCCATATCCTCTACACGTTTAGAATGCATTTCAGCATAAATTTTGGCATTGGATAAGGTGTCAAAAATATAGATCCCTCCACTTCTGGCCGTTTCTTTATTTTCAATCCATATTTTGGAAATAAAACCTTCTTCATCATTGATACTTTCTGCTAAAGGTTTTGCATTGACTGATAAACTTTCTCCCATCATTTCTACAGGAAAATCAAAATTAATCTGTAATAAAATCATCATTTTTTATTTTATGTAAAATTAGTGATAAAAACAAAGAAAATATATCAAAACATTGTGATAAATATAAAGCCTTTAACTGATATTATCTATTACCCGTTCCAAAATCCCCGATCCAGGCTTCGATATTGTATAGCCTCCGAAATATGCGAAGACATAATATTCTCCGAACCTTCCAGATCTGCAATAGTTCTGGCCACTTTTAAAATCCGGTCATAAGCTCTTGCTGAAAGATTAAGTTTTTCCATGGCCATCTTTATAAGGTTTACAGAAGTTTCATCCAGCTCACAAAACTGTTCTATTTCTCTGGAACCCATTTGAGCATTATAGCTGATTTTCAAATGCTCATATCGCTGTTGCTGTATTTCACGTGCCTTTAAAACCCTTTTTCTTATCTCTTCACTTTTTTCTCCTTTTCTTTTTTCCGTAAGCTGATCAAATTCTACCTTTTGTACTTCTATATGGATATCGATCCGGTCTAATAGCGGGCCTGAAAGTTTGTTCATATAGCGCTGCATTTCATAAGGTGATGAGGTATTTCCAGGATCATCAGGAAAAAAACCGCTTGGGCTAGGGTTCATGGAAGCAACTAGCATAAAACTGGCGGGATAATTTACCGTAAATTTTGCTCTTGAGATCGTTACTTCCCTATCTTCCAAGGGTTGCCTCATAACTTCCAGAACCGTCCTTTTAAATTCAGGCATTTCATCCAAAAAAAGAACACCGTTATGAGCTAAGGAAATCTCTCCAGGCTGAGGGTAACTTCCGCCACCAACGAGTGCTACATCAGAGATAGTATGGTGAGGAGACCGGTAGGGACGTACAGTCATAAGAGAGGTCTCTACTCCCATTTTTCCTGCTACCGAATGAATCTTAGTAGTTTCCAGCGCTTCTTTCAATGTCAAAGGAGGAAGAATGCTTGGAACCCTTTTGGCTAACATTGTTTTTCCACTTCCGGGTGGCCCTATTAAAATAATATTATGTCCACCGGCAGCAGCTACTTCCATTGCCCGCTTAGCTGTTTCCTGACCTTTAACTTCTGAAAAATCAAAAGGAAACTGATCTATTTTTTCATGGAATTCCTTTTTAATGTCCAGATTGACTTTTTCAATAGTTTTTTCTTTGTTAAAGAAATCTATGACTTCCTTGATATTTTGAACTCCATACACATCCAGACCATTGACAATTGCTGCTTCTTTTGTATTTTGAAGAGGTAGAATAATTCCTTTAAAACCCTCTTCTTTAGCCTGAATTGCAATAGGCAAAACACCCTTGATCGGCTGTAAGCTGCCATCCAGTGAAAGTTCTCCCATAATAATATAATCCTGAATCTGATCAGCCATGATCTGGTCAGAAGCCGCCAAAATTCCTACAGCAATGCTCAGGTCATAAGCGGAGCCTTCTTTTCTTAGGTCCGCAGGGGCCATATTAATTGTTATTTTCTTTCCGGGAATCTTATAGCCTACATTTTTCAGTGCGGCAGAGATTCTGTAGCTGCTCTCTTTGATGGCATTGTCCGGCAATCCTACCAAATGATAGCCTATTCCGGTATCTACATTTACTTCAATAGTAATCGTTTGGGCGGCAACTCCATGAATGGCGCTTCCATAAATTTTAATCAACATATTTTGTGTTTTATACTTGTAAATATAATTTATTTTCAATTGATTTCCAAAGAGATAGAACAAAAAAGGAGGCATAAATGCCTCCTCACTGATCATATAATTGAATTAATAGGTAAGTGTCAAACCTGCTCCCCATCCCATATCACTATCATAGTGAGTGGAAATGGAAGCATTTCTGGTTACTATATATCTTAATCCAAGCATATATTCCTTATCTGTATTTACAGAGAATGCTCCTCTAAGACGCTGTGTCAAAGGAATATCTTCTCTTCTTAATTGCAACCTTACAATTCCGTCCGTAAACACTTCTGCCTGGAAGATTACCAGCATCGGAAGAGTGTAAGCCAACCCGGCACTGAACAAGGCTCTTTTATCTTTAGTATTTTTTTGTCCGAAAAGATTATTTTCTATCCCCGGACTATCAAGCTTTCTATATCTCCAGTCAAATCCAATGAAAGGCATTAACCACTGCATTTTATCGATAAATCTACCAATGTGCGTTTCAGTTTCATATCCGTCTACATTGTTATACCCTAATCTCCATTCTGTTCCAATGCTCCATCTTGTGTTTTGTAACATGGCACGGCCATCATTTCCGTTGGTTGCAAAATCATTCTGAGCCATAAAATACCACTCATTGCTTTCCTGCTGAAGCATTTTATAAGCTTTTTCTTTATCCGGGATTTCCGGATTATCATAATTTCCTACCGCCAACACCCTGTTCATTCCGGACATCATGTGGTACAGAATATGACAGTGGAAAAACCAGTCACCTTCTTTATTAGCATCGAATTCAATAACATCCGTTTCCATGGGCATAATATCCAGCACATTCTTAAGAGGAGCCTGAAATCCATCCTCACCCTGACCGTTTAAAACCCTGAAGTCAAATCCGTGCAGGTGCATCGGATGTCTCATCATTGAATTATTGATCAATGTAATTCTTAGTCTTTCTCCCTTTTTTACATGGATTTTATCTACTTCTGAAAGCACTTTATTATCCATACTCCAAATATAGCGGTTCATATTTCCGGTAAGGGTAAGGGTGATTTCTTTTACGGGATTAATAGTTTCTTTAGGTAGGGAGGTATCATAAGGGGATTTCAACATTCCGTAATTCAGGGTTACCATATCACTGTTTCCCATATCCATATTATGTCCGGAACCTCCGTTACTCATATCCATACCTGCCATTCCATCTTGGGGTTTAGGTTCTTCTTTCTTTTTGCCTTCTGCTTTCTGCATCTTCTTTAATACCGAAGGTTTTTCACCTGTAATTTCAGGGTACATTACGGTATTCATATCCATTTTCTGCAGACTCATCCCTGCCATTTCTTTCATATCCCCATTCATCTTCATCATATCATTCATCATTTTCATTCCCTCAAAATATTTAAGCTTAGGAAGAGGTTCGTGGAGCTGTTTTACTCCTTCCCCGACAAAGATCGAGGCCGAATTAGTTCTATCTTCGGAGGTTGCTAATAATTCGTAAGATGTATTTTTCTCGGGTATGGTTACTATAATATCATAGGTTTCCGAGACCCCGATAATGAGCCTGTCTACTTCTACAGGTTCCACATCATTGCCATCATTTGCCACTACCGTAAATTTACCTCCGGCATAATTGATCCAGAAGTAAGATGACGCGCCTCCGTTAGCAATCCTAAGCCTTATCTTATCTCCTGCTTTAAACTGGGAGAGCTGTTGACCACTGGCCCCGTTTATTAAAAATTTTTCATAATAAATATCACTTACATCCATTGAAAGCATACGCTTCCACTCGTTGGTAATCTTAGTTCCAAAATGACCTTCTCTAAGGGCTTCCCAATAACTTTGTGTAGCGCCTTTTTTAATTGCAAACCAGTCATCTGCATTATGAAGAAGCCTGTGTACATTTTTAGGGTTTCGGTTGGTCCATTCACTCAAAATAACAGGAACGGCAGGCAGATCGTCAATCCCTTTTCTAAAGGTAGGATCTTCCTCCCGTTTTTTCACTGTAAATGAACCATACATTCCTATCTGCTCCTGAAGTCCTGAGTGGGAATGATACCAATGGGTTCCGTTCTGGATAAGGGGAAATGTATAAGTATATGTTGAATGGGGTTTAATAGGCATCTGTGTAAGATAGGGTACCCCATCTTCCTTATTGGGCAGCATGAGTCCGTGCCAATGAAGAGATGTCCCTTCATTTAAGAGGTTATGGACAACAATTCTTGCGGTATCCCCTTCCGTAAAAGTAAGTGCAGGCATAGGAATCTGTCCGTTCACCGCAATAGCTCCCTTAGACTTTCCTGCATAGTTTACAACAGTATCTTTTACATACAAATTATAAGTAACGGTTTTGCCACCTTTAAAATGTTGTGAACCCGGCACAGGAAAGGGTATGACCTTCTTTTCTTCATTCTTTTCCATCTCTGTAAGATGGCCAGTCTGCTTCTTATCCATATTCATCCCATTCATAGCTTGTGCTTGTGAGAATAAGAAAGAGAACATCATCAATATAACTAAAATTTTAGTTCTTAATATTTCGTAATTCTTACTGCCTAAAATAAAATTATTCATTATCTGTGTATTTTTATCGTACTGAATTTAACCATTTCATTAATTCTTTTTTCTTTTTTTTTGATAATTTTCTTGTTGATGTATAAAGGAATAGGAAAAACAGTAGCATTTTGTTCCATAATTTCAATGGAATTTTTCCTCTGTATTCTGCTCTTATAGTTTCTGCATTCACTGAAATTAACTTGTGCTTTCCCTTGTCTAATATGCTGTCCAGAAAAAAACTTACAGGCAGGACATACGAATATACAGGATACTTTGTATTATTACTACAACAATCCTAACAGAAAGTATGTAAAATGTTTTGCAAATTTCTCTACATCATAATATCTTGCAAATTCTGAGAAAGCAGCCCTTCTTTATCTCTTTACAGGCAGATTAACAAAATTGAAGCGGCAAAAAGGTACAAAGCTGGCAAAGACTGTTTTCTTTAACACCTCTTTCATATTACCATTCTTTTTTTACAGAACCACAGTCAGACTTTTTTGCTCCCTGATAAGGATTCACGATTTCTTTCTTTTCACTGATCCAAATAACCCCTTTTCCATCATTATACTTCGGACAAAATATCTGATAAAGCTTCTGGTCTGTTCCAAATTCGTCCAAAAGATCACTCATATCAGTGCTCATCAGCCCAAAGTGCTCTCTCTGGTATTCAAGGCTACCTTCACCTTTTACCATATGCTCTGCATTCACTTTTATACTTTCGGCAATTTTCTGATAAGCAGACTTTTTCTTTGAATCCAATAAATTAATATCTATTTTACCAAGCGTGATCAATAAAGAGTTCCCGGCATTCTTAGCCGCCTTAGAATTATCCTGAGTTAAAGCATTCTTGAGTGCCAAGTAATCATTGATGAGTCCTTTTATGGAAAATACAGACTGCACGGGTGTTGGTTTACTCTCCACAGGCGCATCAAATGAATTAAATGAAACTTTTGGGTGCTCCGGAATGTCATCCTGTATAAGTTTTTCCTGATAGTCCATATCTATTTTTAGGGGTTCTATTTTAGATTTGGAACATGTTATTATGCTAAGTCCTGTTATGATAACTACTATTATGGCTACTATTATATTTTTCATTTTATCTATTTAAATTATTTTGTTCAATTGATATAGAAGACAAAAATATTCGTTCAAATATCTGATTATTTATTTTTGCATCAGAATTTAGACCGCTCATTCCCTTCATCTATACATTATGCTCAGGCATAGAAAGCTTTTCCATTTTTACGGAATTTATAGCCTGGGAGACTTCTTTTGTTTTAGCTGTTGCCATCTTTGCATCCGTTTTACCAGAGCACCCTTGATTGCAAAATAACTATCAGAAACTTTCTTTAAAGGAGAAGCAGCAGTCTGCTGCCCATTCATATCTGTCATAGAAAAATGATCATTCCCTTTCATTTCCATAGTTTCAGAAGTGACTGACTTTTTATTTCGCTCATACTGACAGCATTCCGGCAATTTTGAAGATGCTTCATCAGGAGCATAATAAGTATCACTGTCATATTCAACATAAGCAATTTTCTTAAGAATCTCATCCTGACTGGTTTTAGAGGCATCATAGTACAGCTTGGGCTGTACATCAAGAAAATTAACCTATTTTAGGAATCAGCCAAATAGAAACAAAACCTTTGGAAACAGGGGTCTCACAGGAAGAGAATAAAGAGCTTTCCAAGGCTATAACCCCATCAAAAGAAAAATTGAACAGGGGATTAAAGAATGAAATATTACAGCTTGCCGGGCATTTGCATACAGAATTATTGCAATGGTCCCCACAATTACTTTTACCTCCTTTGTGTTGAGTGCACATGATAGTGCACTGATCCCCAAGCTTTTCCGACACCTTCATTATATGCTGCCGGCTTGTATGACTAATTGTATAGCCCTTTTTTTCAGCAGAAAAAAAATTTAAATTACATGCGGTCATTTGCTTAGGCATCAATAAAAAACCTAAGACAATTAAACCGAATATGTAAGTGTGCCTAAACATACCTACCACAAAAGTAGGAATTTGAATTTATTTCCAATTCCTACTTTTGCTAAATTTATAATTTTATGACGGATTTTAAGATTTTTTATTATTTTCAGTTGCAGATGGAAATATAGAAGGCTTACAGACACTCAATTTTTTTTTTTATTTTTGAGTAAAAACAGGATGAATTCTATATCGGTTCTTCATATTAATCTTTTTCAGTCGGGGAAAACCTCATCAGATTTCTATTTTAACACATTAAAGAATCATCTGGTAACCAGCCATAAACATATTGAAAAGCCTCATCGCCATGATTTCTATGTCACGGTTATCTTTACAAAAGGAAAAGGTATACATGAAATTGATTTTCAGAAATATGAAGTTTCTGAGGGAAGTATTTTCTTTTTATCTCCGGGACAAGTACATAGCTGGGAACTTTCAGAAGAAACCGACGGTTATATATTTTTCCACTCACAGGAGTATTACGATCTGTATTATGTAAACCAGAAACTTCGGAATTTCCCGTTTTTCAGTTCATCTTCCTCCTACAAGAAACTGCAGCTTGAATCTGAGGAGCTCAAGGGAGTTATCAGTCTTTTTGATAAGATTGAAAAGGAATATCATTCGCAATATATTATGAAAAACAATTCCATCCTTTCATTAATCACTCAGCTTTATATAGGATCTACCCGCCAATTTTCCAAAGACGAAAATATAATAGTAACCCCTACCAGCCTTTCTTATTTTAAGCACTATCAAGATTTCGAAAGTTTACTGGAGCATCATTTTACTACTGAAAAATCTATTGCTTATTATGCATCCCTGCTTAAAATTTCTCCTAAGCAT
Organism: Chryseobacterium sp.; assembly: GCF_022712095.1. Classification (GTDB taxonomy): domain Bacteria; phylum Bacteroidota; class Bacteroidia; order Flavobacteriales; family Weeksellaceae; genus Chryseobacterium. The sequence continues at coordinate 16,831 of NZ_JALAHD010000069.1, forward strand.
CTCAATAGAATAACACAAACCGTTGTACGGAAAACTGCATCTGAGATTATTGCAGAAAGAGTAATATTAGAAGCGAAAAGGATGTTGATTTATCTTGATGAAAGCCTTGTAGATATTGCCTTTAAACTAGGCTATGAAGAATATTCCTATTTTGTAAGAGTATTCCGGAAAAATACCGGAATGACTCCTACACAATTCATCAATAAATATAAATCTTAACATCTTTTATCTAAAACTGGAGCTTAAACGGTCCTTCGAAAGTTGTTTTAAAAGAATCCAGCATCTGCCCGTTTTCATCAAACACACCTATCTCCATATTCTGCTTATTAAGCTTGATTTCTTCTTCAGGGAAAGAGATATTGATATTGCCTTTGAGGATTTCATCTCCTTTTACCGTTATTTTACTGGGTCCGAAATAAGTAATCTCTGCATTGGAAGGACTTAATACTTTAATGGTTACCACTTTCTTTTCATTTGATTTATTCAGGAAAGTATAAATAAAGGTATTGGTAATTTTTCCATTCTGAACAAAGAACGTAGATCCTGCCGGTCTAATGAATTTGGTTTCCATTACTCCCCTGTCATACATCAGGAATCCTAAAAATCCTATCAGTAAAATAAGGAAACCTGTAGTTGCAGCCATTCTCGCTGTAAACTTGAATTTAGTCTGATTCTCAATTTCTGCCTCTGTTGCATAACGGATTAATCCTGTAGGCAGCCCTGTTCTCTCCATTACCTCATCACAGGCATCAATACAAGCTGTACAATTTACACATTCCAATTGCTGTCCATTTCTGATGTCTATTCCTGTGGGGCATACTACTACACATTGATTACAATCTATACAGTCCCCTTTACCCAGAGCTTTTCTGTCTTCTCCATTTCTCCATTTTGCTCTGTTTTCCCCTCTTTTAAAATCATAGTAAACGTTGATGGTCTGTTTATCTATCAAGACTCCCTGAAGTCTTCCATAAGGGCAAACCAGAGTACATACCTGCTCACGGAACCAAGCAAAAACAAAATAAAAAACTCCTGTAAAACAAATCATTACTATGAAATTAATAGGATTAGTAACAGGTCCTTCTTTCATAATCTGAAAAACCTTTTCATATCCTACAATATACATGAACATAAAATGGGAGATAATGAGAGATATAATAATAAAAATTCCCCATTTTAATAACCTCTTTCTTATTTTTTCGGCATCCCACTCCTGCTTATCAAGTCTCATCTGTTTATTTCTATCTCCTTCTATCCAATATTCGATTTTTCTAAATACCATTTCCATAAAAAGAGTCTGCGGACAAAGCCATCCGCAAAATATTCTTCCGAATACTACCGTAAACAGCATAACAAAAATAACTGATGTAACCGCCCCCAATGCGAGAATAAAAAAATCCTGAAGGTAGAATGGCTGCCCCAGAATGAAAAACTTTCTATCCAGTATATTAATCAGTAAAAAGGGATTATCATTGATCTTAATAAATGGCAATCCAAAGAATAGGAGCAATAATACATAACTTACATAATCTCTGTAATTTGTATATTTCCCCTTGGGTTTCTTAGGAAAAACCCATTTTCTTTTTCCTGCATCATCCATAGTCCCGACAGAATCTCTGAAGGCATCTCCATCACTTCCGGGAATTTTAATATTATTTGGCTGTAAACTCATAACTACAAAATTTTAATTTTGAAAACTCCATAAAATCTTTGCTAATTCTACAATCAGAGTTCAGGTTGCAGAGTAATTCTCTAGTCTCGATTTGTAGGAACAAATTTCGGAATTAAACTGCCTTTTACCTAACAATATACACTTCCCGAATAGGACTTTTAGGACATACTATAAAT
>NZ_JALAHD010000070.1 GCF_022712095.1 Chryseobacterium sp.
CTACAATTCATCAGTTTAAGAACAAGTATTTTCAAATATACGCAATCTACAAAACATCAAATAGGCTCAAATTCTGAGATCATTCTTTTATAAAAACACGTTTTGTTAAAGTAAAAATAATACCCTCCGGAAAATCCTCATCTTTCTTATCTTCTTCCAAAATAAAATCATGTTTCAAAAGTAGTCTCTTTGAGTTTTCATTAGCAGAATGAGTACAGGCTACAATCTCCTGTAGATTCAGCTCTTTAAATCCATAATTTAAAACTGATTTCAAAGCTTCCGACATGATTCCCTGTTTGTGATATTCAGGTAAAAGCTCATACCCTACTTCTGCGACTTTCTTATCTTCAGAAAAATTCCAGAGACAGATCGTTCCAATAAGGTTTTGCTGATCTTTATAAGAAATTCCTAAATAGATCGTTTCTCCATTTTCAGTGTTCCTTTTAATAGTCAAAATAAAATCCAGTGCTTCATAATTATTTTGCGGCGAGGTTCTTTTCACAAATTGATTAATATAAGGATTGCTTCGGATCTTCAAAATATCTTCTACATGACTTTCATTGATTTCTTTTAAAATGAGTCGTTCGGTTTCCAGTTTCATATTTCAAATATAATTAAATACAAATCTACAATAGAAGATCATATATTTTCAATTTAACTTATTTTCAATTTGCTTCATTAACGACATTCACATTTTCTCACTAAATTTGCACTGTGTATATAAATAAAGAAGATTTAAACGAGTTAGAATTTCCGGGACTACTATCGGAAATTGCACCTCTTGCGTATTCTCCGAAAACGAGAGAAAAAATTCTTCAACTTCGTCCGATGGAAATTGACGAGGCAGAGCTTTCTTTGCAAAAAACTTCCGAATACTTAACCAGTTTTGAAAGTTCCAATGCCATTCCTTTTGATGAATATGAAGATATTGAAGAAGAATTAAAATTAATGCTGATTGAAAATTTCCGTCTGGAAAACAATGCCTTCATCAAAATAAAAACCATCACAGAACAGATTGGAAAACTTCAGAAGTTTTTCGCAACAATGCCGGAAACCTTTCCTACTTTAGTAGAGGAAGTTTCTGTTTTAGAGTTCAGAAAAGAGATCATTGATAAAGTAGATAAGGTTTTTAACCGTTTCGGTGAAGTAAAAAGTGAAGCTTCTCCGGTTTTAAAAACATTAAGAGCCGAAATCCAGCATGCCCGAAAAGCAATTCAGGAAAATTTCAACAGAGCACTGACTACCTACGGGCAAAGTGATCTGCTGGATGATATCCGTGAAAGTATTATTGAAGACCAAAGGGTATTGGCTGTAAAATCCGGATTCAAAAAAAGAGTTCCGGGAAGGGTTCTAGGGGTTTCAAAAACGGGCTCTATTACCTATATCCAGCCGGACAGTGTGGTGAAGCATTACTTCAAGCTTCGGGAAAATGAAGAGGAAGAGAAAAAAGAGATTGATAAAATCCTGAGAAAATTAACAGGTGAATTAGCTGAATTTCAACCTCAGCTCTGGAGATATCAGGTTTATATTTTTGATCTTGATTTAACGAGAGCCAAAGCTAAGTTTGCTGAACTGATCAATGGTGTTCTACCTAAAATCAACCGCCATAAAACCTTAAGACTAAGAGATGCTTTCCATCCATTACTGTGGCTGAGAAACAAGGCAGAAAATAAAACTATTTTCCCTCAAACCCTTACTTTAACGGAACATAACAGAATTATCTGTATCTCCGGACCTAATGCAGGAGGAAAATCGATTACTCTGAAGACTGTCGGGTTACTTCAGCTGATGATCCAAAGTGGAATCTTAGTTCCGGTTCATCCGAAATCTGAAATGTTTTTCTTTGATAAGATCATGACAGATATCGGGGATAATCAGTCTATTGAGAATCACCTTTCCACCTATTCATCAAGGTTAAAGAAAATGTCAGGAATTATTCGTGAGGCAGATAAAGATACCTTACTATTGATCGATGAGTTCGGAACCGGCTCAGATCCTGAATTAGGCGGAGCCTTAGCGGAAAGTTTCCTTGAGTTTTTCTACGATAAAAAAAGTTTTGCAATTATTACAACACATTACACGAATATCAAACTCGTAGTGGAACAGCTTCCCAATGCTGAAAATGCAGCTATGCTCTTCAATGAAGAAACATTGGAACCAATGTATAAGCTTGAAGTGGGTCAAGCCGGAAGCTCATTTACTTTTGAGGTAGCTGAAAAGAATAAAATCCCAAGGTTCATCATTCATTCTGCTAAAAAGAAAGTGGAACATGATATCGTGAATCTTGATAAAACTATTGTTAAACTTCAGCAGGAGAAATTTGAAGTTGAAAAACTAAAATCTGATCTGGCAGAAAGAAGAGATTCAATAGATGACAAACGGGATAACTTACAGAAACTGAATGACCAGCTTCAGCAGAAATTATATAATTTCCAGAAGCTATATGAGGAAGAACATCGTAAACTTCAGTTCGGAAATAAAATTGAAAGCTTTATCAACAGTTATACCAAAGGAAAATCCAGAAAAGAAGTGGTCAAAGATTTTGTGAAATTACTGGAACAGGAAAAATTCAGAAAATTAGGCTCCGATAAAGATGAAACCAAACGTTTACAGATCGTCAAAAGAAAGATCACCCAGCAGCTGAAAAAAGATGATGTGAAGGAAAAGATTGCTGAAACCAATGAAAAACTGGAAGAAAAGCGTAAAACCGACCGCGCTCTCTGGATGAAAATAGGACAGCGTGTAAGGATTACAGGAAGTACAAGTGTCGGAACCATAGAAAAGATTTCCAAAAATAAAGTGATCGTTAATTACGGAACTTTCAAAACGACGATTGACGCGGATGAGCTGGAAAGAATTTAAATAAATTTGAAAATAAAAAAGAGGAATTGGCTTCCTCTTTTTTATTTAATACTTTATTCTTATTTATTAATTTGAAAAGAACTCCACCCCATTTTGTCCTATATATCCTTTCTTCCCATTTTCATTTTCTACTTCATAAAGGTCAAAAGACTTCCCCTCACCTACAAATACCGGAAAAACAGAAAAAACTTCTTTGTACTTAGGAGCTAGTAAAACATAAGGGTTTTCAAGTTTTAAAATTCCCTGCTTTCCATTTTGCATTAATACAAAAAATCGAAAAAAGTCTATAATACCGTCATAATCAAAAGGAAGGATTATACTATTATTCTCTGAAATAATACCATATTTACCATCCTTCAGCCCTTGAAAAAGCATACTCCCTTTTTTATTATACATATACCTGAGCATGTCATATGAAGGATTAATCATTTCCTTCCCAGTTTTTAAATCTACAATCCCATATTTACCTTTCTTTTTTACGTAAACTAATTTTTTTCCATCCTTATAATCC
>NZ_JALAHD010000003.1 GCF_022712095.1 Chryseobacterium sp.
ATCTAATCATATCCATATCAATTTTTGTTTTTAACCGGTAAATTTTACCGGTTTTGTTATAATAATATTGCACCAAAAAGATGGTGCAATACTGAGTAAAAATGATATTATAACTTATATTACCATGTTCCGCGTCTGTGATTAGATACCCATCTGAACATTCCCAGAATGTTTAATTTATTCATTGTATCAAATCCGCCCCATTTTTTAACTTCATCAGAGAATTTTACATGTCTGTATAACTCATCCCAGCTTTGCCCGCTTCTTACTAAATCCAATACCTGCTGGTGGAGATTTACCATATATTCTCTTTCCTTTCTGATATCTTCCAAGGTAGCAGGAGTATAATGTCCAACATCAATATAGTCTACATTTTGTTGTAGAGCCCAGTCGAGCGTTGCAATCCATCCATCATAATAAAAGTCCAGAAAGTCGTTATAAGGCATTGTTTTAGACTCTCCGACATCTGTTAATTGCAGAGCTTTATATTTTGGAAAAGAAACGACAGACATACTGTTGGAATGGCTGGGTGCGATATGGTTTACAATAACAGTTTCTCCACCAAGCTTAATAGTGAGTTGTTTATCATAAACAATATCTGGTACAGCTACCGGAAGCTTCTCTCCGATAATAGGTTCCAGTCCGTTTTTCTGAATAATTACTTTAGCACCTTCTTTCTGAAAAATTTGAGAGCCGCCTGCATGATCATAGTGGGCATGAGTCAGGATAACATATTTTACAGGAACATTGAACTTCCTTTTGATTTCCTCATTCAGCCATATGGCAGCCTGAGTTAATGCCGGATCTATTACAATAGCTCCTTCTTTTGTAATAAGAACCAATCCGCTGTGAAGTGCAGGTAAAGTACCATTGGTATGACGGTAAAGGTTTCCTTTTACCTGGACGAGAGTCTTTTCAAGATTAGGATCTGGTTTTCCTAAAACATCGGGTAAAATTTCCCTATTTCTATAGAGGGATTGATCTACATATTCAGCTCCTGTAAGGTGGGAATCAGATTGTGCCTGCACTTTACATGAAATTGGAAGAAGTAGTAGCATTAAAAAGAAATAGAAAAAATAAGTTGGCTTTTGCATAAAAAGTGTTTTTTTAATGTAAATTAATTTTTGTTTTGATAAAGTAAAGTTAGTGTGGGGTTCAGGTTTATAAAATATCAATATGCGTATATTTGCAGTAAAATTACGAATGATGATTATAGAAAATGTATGATTCTTTTTAGTTTGATAAAAAACAGCTTTTGAATAAGGCAAATAATTAGAAAAATGTCTAAATTCAGGTATTGAATTTGACACCAGTAAAATTTCTATGAAAAAACTAAAACCTAAAATTTTCTATTCTTTATCATATTGAATTCGAAATACTTCTTTAATTATCTGAAATAATTTTCTTTTCCACAAAACCAGGTTTAAAGAATTAATTATTAGAATGAATCCTTATAATAAACAAATTATGTCAAAAAAAATTGCAGATCAGTTAGTTGATACAATACTTGAAGCCGGTATTAAACGTATATATGCCGTAACCGGTGATAGTTTAAATGAAGTAAATGATTCAGTTCGCAAAAATGGAAAACTTCAGTGGATCCATGTACGACATGAAGAAACGGGGGCTTTTGCAGCGGCCGCTGAAGCTGAACTTAACGGTATTGCTTGTTGTGCAGGAAGCAGTGGTCCCGGCCATGTTCACCTGATCAATGGTTTATATGAAGCTCACCGAACTAATGTTCCTGTATTGGCAATAGCCTCTACTTGTGCTACAGATGAATTCGGAATGGGATTTTTCCAGGAAACGAATACTACGAAGCTATTTGCTGATTGTAGCGGATATAATGAAATCGCAACTACTCCCAAGCAGTTTCCACGTATGCTGCAGGCTGCATTGCAACATGCATATTCCAAAGGAGAAGTAGCTGTTTTAGGACTTCCCGGTGATCTTACCAAAGAAGAAGCTGAAGAGAGTAGTACAGCAACCTTTTTATTGAAACAGCAGTCGGTATACCGTCCTGCAGATGCTGATATTAGAATATTAGCTGATAAATTAAATAAAGCCTCAAAAATTACTATTTATTGTGGGTATGGAGCTGGGGAAGCCCATGATGAAGTCGTTAAATTGGCAGGATTGCTAAAGGCCCCTGTTGCCTATTCATTCAGAGGGAAAATGGGAATACAATATGACAATCCTTATGAAGTAGGTATGACAGGTCTGTTAGGTCTTCCTTCTGCATTTTATGCTATGCATCATTCTGAATTACTTTTAATGTTGGGAACAGATTTTCCGTATAAACAGTTTATGCCGGATGGTTTGGAAATAATACAGGTTGACAAACGTGCAGAACGACTAGGGCGTAAAGCTAAAGTTTCAATGGGATTAGCAGGTAATATTAAAGATACTCTTGAGGTTTTACTTCCTCTTATCCAGGAAAAAGCTGATGACAGCTTTTTGAAAAAACAATTGGATAAATACCAGAGTGTAAATAAAGCGCTCAACACTTATGTTGAAGATAAAGGAAGAGAACATGCCATATCTCCTGAATATGTCGCAGCTACTATTAATAAAAAAGCTAATGATGACGCTATATTTACGGTAGATACGGGAATGTGCTGTGTCTGGGGGGCAAGATATCTTCATGCTACAGGAAAAAGAGCTTTGTTAGGTTCATTCAGTCATGGCTCTATGGCTAATGCTTTACCGCAGGCTATTGGTGCAGCCCTTGCGAGACCTGATCAACAGGTAATTGCCTTATGCGGAGATGGTGGGCTTTCTATGATGATGGGAGATCTTGCAACACTTGTACAGTATAAACTTCCTGTAAAAGTTGTTGTTTTCAATAACCGTTCATTGGGGATGGTGAGACTGGAAATGCAGGTAGCAGGGCTTCCTGACTGGCAAACGGATATGTATAATCCTGATTTTGCTAAAGTAGCGGAAGCTATGGGAATGAAAGGATATACTATAGAGTCCCCTCATAAAGTAGAAGCAGTTTTACAGGAAGCATTCGATCATGAAGGACCGGTACTTATTAATGTATTCACCAATCCGGATTCCTTAGCAATGCCTCCAAAAATAGAATTTGAACAAATGAAAGGAATGGCAACGGCTATGAGTAAAATGATGCTGAACGGAGATTTTGAAGAAGTGATGGATATTATTAAATCCAATTATAAAAATATTAAGACTATATTTTAAAAACTGAATAATTAAAATCCTCATGCAAGCCGATATCAGCCATAGAAGAAGAATTATTTAGAAATATACTTCAGAAAG
>NZ_JALAHD010000071.1 GCF_022712095.1 Chryseobacterium sp.
ATCTATTTTACAAAGCTCAAATAGGAATGGGAACACTCTTGCAAAATACTATTTATTAGGGAGTGAAAAAACTAAGATTTATTTAAAGTACAACACACATTAATACTTAATTTATATTTTATGAAAGACAATTTTAATCCGTCCAAAATGTACAGAAAGCTATACCAGTGGGTATTTGTTTCTTTACTTTCATTGATGGTCTTAACTTCCTGCTCTCAGGATGAAATGACCGAAGACACAATACCTACCCCTGCATCTTCTACAGAGGGTATGAAAACCATGGGAAATCTTACTTTAAAAAAGAATGTAATTATCCTGAACGATGAATCTGTTTCTGCTATTTCAACCATGGATAACCAAAGCATAGCATTTAATCGATCTACAAATCAAACTGACAGTATAGAAGTCGGAACTGTTCTTGTAGGAACCAAAATAAACGGGGATGAAGTGACTAATATCCTTTCTAAGGTAACTTCAGTTTCAAAAGCTAATAATCAGTTTATTTACCAGACCACAACCGCAAAGCTGGAAGAGTTTATTTACAGCGGAACATTAAGTGGCGTATATGATCCTTCCGGAAAAGCCCCTATCAATATTAATGGAAAACTGGCTAATTACGTTCCCGTAGAAGGTTTTGTATCTCAAGAGCTGACCAATAGAATCACGACTATAGAAGCTAAAAACCTGAGTAACCAGAAGCTTATTAATTTTGGTCACTTTACTTTCGACAAGACCATTCCTGTTCTGAACCAACAATTGGGACCGGTAGGAATTGGATCCAATGTTAATCTGAAAGGCGGTTATACCCCTAAAATTGATTATACGATTTCTTTTTCCTGGGGATTCCTCACAGATTTCAAAGTAAATTTCATTATGGATGACATCACCCTTGAGGCTTTAGCTAATATTCAAGGAAGTTTGGGATATACTGTGAGCACTACGGATTTTGTTAATATTCCATTTATTCCTGTGGTACTTGGCCCTACAGGTCTTATTATAAGCCCTACTATTTCAGCCGGTCCTTTCTTGGGAGTGGCAGCAACAGGAAAAGCGCAGGTAAAATTCCTTGAAGTAAAAGGAAAAGCAAATGTACTTGTCGCAAAAAATCCACAGTTAAATATAGAATTCCAAAAAACAATAGAATTTAATGTTACCAATTTAGAAGGTAATTTATCTGCCGAAATGGGAATAGAAATGAAAGGAGCTGTGGGGCTACAATTTATAACTGCATCTCTTGCTAGCTCCGGAGTGAGGGGAAGAGCATCGATTGTCCCTTCTATAGGAGTTCAGGCGATTCCTGAAAGAAAAGGAATTCTCAATCTAAAAGGACGACTTCAGGCTGATCTGTTCTATGCATTCGGAATCTCTCCATTCAAATATGAAGGAACTTTCCCTTTGCTTCAAAAGGAAATTCCTATTTATAATAAAGACTTTTATTTCTAAATTATTTAAACCTTTTTACTAAGAAATAAAAAACCACCATTGTTTATGGTGGTTTTTTGTATATAAATTATTTCTTATTCTTCATTTTCAGCACCCTGATTACCTAAAAAAGCATCCCATCCCTGCGCTGTTAACGGAACTAATTGGTTGGATCCTCTTGCTACCATAAAATTTCCTTCTTCTTTACTCACAGCATGTCCGATAATACTAAAATCAGGATGATTTTTAATCTTATCAAAATCATTCGGAGAAATGGTAAATAACAATTCATAGTCTTCTCCTCCGCTTAAGGCTGCCATTACAGGATTAAGATTAAATTCATCAGCAGTAGATATCATAAGACTGTCCATCGGAATTTTTTCTTCATACAAACGGAATCCTACCTCTGACTGATCGGATAAATGCAGGATCTCAGAAGCCAGTCCATCTGAAACATCAATCATGGAAGTCGGCTGAATTCCCAATTCTTTCAGAGTGTTCTTTATATCTGTTCTCGCTTCCGGCTTCAGCTGTCTTTCAAGAATATAGTCATAACCTTCCATTTCCGGCTGCATATTCGGATTTGCAAGATAAACAGCATGCTCTCTTTCCAAAATCTGTAAACCCATATAAGCCCCTCCCAGATCGCCTGTCACCACAAGAAGATCATTTGGTCCTGCTCCTTTTCTTCTGACGATATTTTCTTCGTTTTCCATTCCTACAGCCGTTATGCTTATTACCAATCCGGAATTGGAGCTTGTGGTATCTCCACCCACCAAATCAACATTGTACCTTTTACACGCAGTCTGAATCCCGGAATATATCTCTTCCAATGCTTCTACTGGAAACCTATTGGATACCGCTATTGAAACCAGAATCTGTGTAGGAACTGCATTCATTGCTGCGACATCACTAAGGTTCACAACCACCGCCTTATAACCCAAATGTTTTAACGGAACATAGCCTAAATTAAAATGAACACCTTCCGCAAGAACATCCGTTGTAAGAACAACTTTTTTATCTTCCGGATTAATGATCGCAGCATCATCACCTATCCCTTCTTCAGAAGAAGGTTGAGATAAAGTGAAATACTCCGTTAAATGCTTAATCAGTCCAAATTCTCCTAATTTGGAAATCGGGGTTAATTCCTGAGATTTATCTTCAAACATATGCTTTAGTATAGTGATGAGCAATATATTAATTGCTCATTGTTATTATTTATTTTAGTACCTCCGGATCTATATTCTGAGGGTGGAAAGGAAACTTTTTAAAATCTTCCCTGGTAAGCACCTGAGTATTTTCTGTTTTATACTTATTCATTGCTTCTATTACATCATCCGGCGGAGTAGTCATTTTTCTGATCATCATGTCAATCCACACTCCTGTTGCTTCTGAAGTTGCACAGTGGGTTCCATCCGGTAGATAAAATTTATGAAGAAAACGGTAAATCGAAGAGTCTTCGGAACATCCGTCTACTTCAACACTCACAATTACAGTCTGGTCTGCATAGATTTCTTTGAAAAAAGAATATCTTTCATGAAGAATAACCGGACCGATTCCCCATCTGCTCAATTGGGTAACACCCATCTTCTCTTTAGTCATGAAAGCCATTCTGGCTTGTGCACAGTATTGAACGTAAGATGAATTTGCTAAATGCTTATTAGCATCAAGATCACTCCAGCGTACTTCGAATTTATTATAAAATATCATTGGGAATAGGTTTTTACTAAATTTATTATCTCCAAAAATACTCAAATAAGATGGTTTATAAAAGTTGTAATTTTGAAAAAAAATAATCTTCTGCATAAGATTTCCTACCTATGAAACAAATTATAATTATCGGAGGTGGCGCTGCGGGCTTTTTTTGTGCTGCTAACCTCGATGAGACACAATATAAAATTACAATCCTGGAACAAAACTCAGATGTTTTACAAAAAGTAAAAGTGTCAGGAGGCGGACGCTGTAATGTAACCCATGCCTGTTTTGATCCCAGGGAATTAGTTCAGTTTTATCCTCGTGGAAATAAAGAGCTTTTAAGTGTCTTCTCAAAATTTCAGCCCGGAGATACCATGGACTGGTTTGATCAACGAAATGTTTCGTTAAAAATAGAAAATGACAACAGAATCTTTCCTGAGAGCAACTCTTCCCAAACCATTATTGATACGCTCTTAAAGGAAACAAGCATGAAAAATGTAGAAATCAAAACAAAACACAGTGTAAAAGAAATACTAAAACAGGGTGATCAGTATACAGTGGTCACCAACTCCGGAGATTTTACGGCAGATTATATCATCTACACTCCGGGAAGTTCTCCAAAATCTTTAAAACTGATTGAAAACCTTGGATTCAAAATTGTTTCTCCGGTTCCTTCTCTTTTTACTTTTAACATCAAGGATGAATTATTACAGGAACTGGCAGGAACCAGCTTTGAATATGCAGAAATATCAATTCCTCAATTAAAAACAGAAGAAAGCGGACCTTTATTGATTACCCATTGGGGATTATCGGGTCCTGCTATTTTAAAAATTTCTGCATGGGAAGCCCTTAATTTAGCTAAGCTTAATTATAATTTTGAGATTGAAGTCAATTTCACCACTAAAACCTTAGAAGAGGCTTCTGAATTATTTTCAGAATATAAACAGACCCATCCTAAAAAAACAATTGCCCAATCAAAAATATTTGATATCACAAATAGGTTCTGGCAAAGGATTTTGGATATTTCAAATATCAGCCCCGATAAACAGGTAGCTAATATTTCCGGAAAAGAAATCCAGATCATTCTATCTAATTTATGCAGAAAGAAATTCAAAGTTACCGGTAAATCGACCTTTAAGGATGAATTTGTAACGGCAGGCGGAGTAGATTTAAAAGAAATCAATTTTAAAAATATGGCTTCCAAGAATCTTCCCAATTTTTACCTGGCAGGCGAAGTACTAAATATAGACGCGGTTACGGGAGGATTTAATTTCCAGGCATGCTGGAGTGAAGCCTGGCTTATTGCACAAGATTTAAATCATTTGTAATTATGTTAAATAGTTGTATTTTAGCTGGGTGAAAAAAATTATTATTATAGTCTTACTATACTGCTATAGTAAGGATTATACCCAAATTCCAAATGGTTCTATTTCTATGGAACGGATTCATTTTCAGAAGACCGGTTCTCCCGCAGATTTTTTTGGGAAAATTCAAGTACTTAGGACGACCTTTTCTAAATAATAATTCTTTTAACAGTGATCTGAAAAATTAACCAACACACTATAGCATAAGTATTATTTTAAACACTCTAGCAATTAAAAATATGAAAGAAACATTTACTTTAGCCCTGCTCCTAGGCTGTGGCTTTGCATTTTCTCAAACACAAAACGAAAATGAACAACCGGAAAGCAGTCCGGTACAAACAGTAAAAGCACCTACTCACAGAGTATATACTGTTGACGAAATTCCCGCCAATTTTAAATCTTTTATTAATCTTATTATAGAACAGGTTAACCCTCTACAGGTAAACGATTACGGACATGCGGTTGTCACTTCCAATATTCAGTTTTCCGTAGATGAAAGACATGGCATTGAAACTGATTCTTTAGTTGTGACAGGTGAAAATGAAAGTTTCAACAGGGAAGTAGAAAGAGTGGTAAAACCTCTGATTTCCCAATGGAAACCGGAGATGAAAGTGGATACTTCCAACCCTAAGAAGTATGCCTATTCTTTTCCTATCATATTAGCTTTTAAATAAGATAAAATGCTTCTGGCAAAGAAAGCATCGGTTATCTTCAAAGTCCTTTTCATTGGGGGCTTTGTTTATTTCTTTTGGCTGATGCTAAAGATCACATTAGAATACATTCCGCTGCAGACGGATGTAAGCTTTCTGATGATCAAACAGACAGAGGTGGAAACAAGACCGGAATATCTCACTTTTTTCTATACCCATGTGTATACGAGCATCTTTGTACTTTTTTTCGGATTTATTGCTATTCTAAGGAGAGATTTTGGATATAAAGGATTGCATACAACTTCGGGAAAAATCTATATTCTGCTCTTGTTGATTTTCTCAGCTCCTTCCGGAATTTATATGGGAATTTTTGCCAATGGAGGAATTTATTCTAAAATATCTTTTTTAATAATGGGCTGCCTATGGTGGTTTTCTACTTTCAAAGCCTATCAGCTGGTTCGTGAGAAAAAATTTGAACAGCACAAACAATGGATGTGGCGAAGCTTTGCATTAACATTATCTGCTATTACGTTACGAATGTGGAAAGTTATTCTCGTTTATTTTTTTCATCCTAATCCTATGGATGTTTATCAGATCATAGCATGGCTGGGTTGGATTCCCAACCTTTTATTAGTGGAAATTTTAATCAGAAAAAAACTTATATGAAAATTTTAAATTTAGCACTTATCTCCTTATTAGCAGTTACAATAATGAGCTGTAAAAAGGAAGCAGAGAAGAGTAATACTTCCAAGGATTCTCTTTCTGTAAAGAAGGACTCAGTGGTAGTCCCTGAATTTCATAAAGAACTTTACGGTATTTATACCGGTGATTTTATAGGAAATGAATCCGTTTATGATAATGAAGGAAATGAATACACCAATTTATTAATAAAAAAGCTTTCTTTAAAAATCAACAGAATCACTAAGGACAGTGTCTATGGGCAGAGTATTTTCAATGGTAATCAGCGTCCTTTCCGGGGAGTTTTTAATGAGAGTTCCCAATCTTTTATTTTAGATGAGCCTGGAAATGATAAAACTGACGGAAGGTTTGAAGTCCAATTAAAAGCCGACAGTATTACTGGGAAATGGACAGCATATAATAAAGCTGCTGTAAAAAATACCACCAAAAAATTAAAACTTCTAAAAAAAGATTTTGTGTACAACCCTAACTTTATGCTTGATCCGGATTCTGATATTGTAGACTGGACCAACCCTAAAGTTGTTCAGGAAAAATACACTGATGAGGAAACAGGAGAGACAACATCTTATACGCAAGATAAATACAGACAAGCCACAGATGCTATATTTAAGCTTAATGCATCTAAAAAAAAGCTGACTGAAAAAGACATAAAGAATCTTAGAAAACTGGATCTGGAAATTATTAAAAACTCTGTTTTTGCAAGACATGGATATTCTTTTAAAAAAGCTACTTACAGAAACTTCTTTGAGTATACAGACTGGTATATTCCTGTATCAAATAATGTAGATAATGATCTTTCTCCAATGGAAAAAGAAAATGTTGCTTTACTTAACCGATTTATAAAATATGCTGAAGACAAATACGACAGTTTTGGAAGGTAGTATGAAAAGAATTTTCATTTTTTTATTATTTATTATGGGGACTGTTTGGGTTTCAGCACAGAAAGATTCACTTTCGGCTGAAAATAAAAACCTAATAGTATCTCACTCACAACTTACTAAAGAACCTCAGTTTCCCGGAGGCGCCCGAGCTTTTATGAATCTGGTGACGGCAGAAATTGTTCATGAAAATTTTAAAAATACAGGAATCAAAACCTATGTAGTATTCTTGGTAGACAGAGATGGAAAAATGACCAATATAAAAGTAAATTCCCCCTATGAAGATATCCAAAAAGAACTTTTGAGAGTCTTTCAAAAAATTAGTTTACGATACAAATGGGAACCAGGAGAAGTCAACGGAGAAAAGGTAAGAACACAAATGAGACAACCTATTGTCATTCATTCAGCTTACTAAAAAGATACAGTAAAACACATCCAACTCCATAGCAGAGAATATCAATCCAGGAAAATGAATTTCCAATAACAATATACATCAGGCTGCCTTTTTGGTAGCCTAATTTTTCTGCTATATTAAAATACTGAGCCCATTCTGTCAGACACGAAAAAATAAAAATACCAATAATCAGTTTAGTCTCATTGAGTATAAAAAAGCTTTTAATAAAAGTGTAGATCAGCATTACCACCAGTACATCTCCTAAATAAGCCCTTATAAAAAAAATATCACTAAATACGGTTGCAATCGAAACCTCTATGAGAAATAACAGAATAGTAGCAATAAAATATGGAAACCTGAAATGAAGTATTGATCCGGAATTTTGTTTTTCTTCTGGCATATTGTGTTATTTCCACAAAAGTAATGAAGAATTCAACATAAAAAAACCGGACCCTTCATAAAGAATCCGATTTTCTATTTTATTTTTTCACTTTAACTGTACATCCAATGGCCACAGTTTTAGTCGTTTTAATAGGCTGTCCTTTCAATAATTGATTAACCGCTTCCTGTACATAATACTCTGAAACATCATTAGGATCGTCATAATTATTGTCAATAGCTCCTATATATTTCACGATATTTTTACCTTTTTCTTTTTGAAGAACAAATACATGAGGGGTTTTTGTCGCTCCGTATTGAGGATAAATTTTCTGCCCTTCATCTACTAAATAGGGAAAGGTAAAGTTTTTATCTGTGGCTCTTTCGATCATTTCCTGATATCCGTCTTCAGGTTGTACATTAGGATCATTAGGGTTGATCGCAATCACAGGATAACCCAGAGGCTTATATTTTTTATCCAATTCTATAATCCTGTCTTCATATTTCTTAGCATAAGGACAGTGGTTACAGGTGAATATAACAATAAAGCCTTTCGCGCTTTTATAGTCGCTGAGTGAAACCATTTTCCCATCAACATTTTTAAGCTTAAAATCTGTAGCTTCATCCCCTACTTCATATCCTTTTGAAGAGGTTGTAACATGTTTTGGTTCATGCTTATTATCGTCCGGTTTTGTAAAGCTCAGAAATCCTAAACCTAAAATCAGTCCGGCCAATATCAGTTTTAAATTTTTCATATTTAATTTTTATAATTTCATATATTTTTCAATGGTAGTCTCCAGCTCTTCTCTGCTCATTTCCCCGTTATTAAAGAAAACCTTCTCTCCATTGTTATAGAACAAAGTCACAGGGATATTCCCGTCCCAGTCTTTTTCAAATCTTGGAATCCAGGTATTCATTCTTTTAATATCATCCAGTAAAATAATCTCAGCAGTGAGGTTTTTAGTGTTTATAAATTTGATCACCCTCTCTTTATCCACTAATCTGTCTAAAGACACTAAAATCATCTTGAATTTCGGATTATCGGCATATTTATTGTTGATTTCCATGAAGTGGGGAAGCTCTTTGACACACGGTGCGCAAGTAGTTGACCAAAAATTGACAACAAGAAACTTATTTTTTTCTTCTTGTATACGTTTTTCCAACGCTTCATATTTCACCGAAGTCACCTCTGCCTGCTGTGCTTTAAAAATACTAAAACACAATAATAAAGTCAGTATGCTCAAGAATTTCTTCATACTCAAAAATAAGAAAAGTAATTATTTTAGAGTCTTAGAATTTATAAAACTTTATTTTTGTAAAAAACTTACCAATGAGAAATTTTGTTTTCCTCTTTATTATTTTGTTAAGTTCCACTGCTTTTGGACAACAGATGAAAGAACCCGATAAGCTGCAAAAAGCCTATGTAAAAAGAAGTATGCAGATTTACACAGAAGTAGACACTCCTCCGGTTTATTCTAAAAAGGCAACATTTGAAGAGGATCTTAAAAATAAAATCCAGACCGATAAAATAACTGAAAAAGGTAAAAAAACAAGTGCCATCTCTTTTGTCATTGAAAAGAACGGATCTATGACAGATCTAAAAGTAACAGGTCCCAGTGCCGCTTTTAATGAAGAGGTTAAGAGAGCTATTTCCAGTATGAGCGGAAGATGGAATACGGCCGGGAAAATTTATGGCTATAAAGTCCGATATCAATATAAAACTTCGTTCAGCCATACTTTTGATTAATCTGTATCGCCTTATTGTAATAGTGTAAATAGCTTTTGAGAATTCTTATTTTAATCATTCAAACTAATAAACAAGTAAGAAAACTTTTATAAAGCATTATATTTGTATAAACGCAATAATGAGACAGCTACTTTTATTGATCTTATTTCTTAGCACCCCAATTTATGGGCAGCAGGCAGCTGATACTATTCAAAAAGGAATTAATTCAAATACTTATAAGGCAGAGACACCTCCTATTCCACCAGAAGGAGGGATAGAAGTTTATAAAGAAAAAATTTGCAGGAATATCAGCCACGACCGTATCATTGAGAAAGGAAAAATGTTTTGCATAGCCTCTTTTGTTGTTGAAAAAGACGGTTCTATTTCCAATATAAAGACAGAAGGGGTAAGCCCAAGCTTTAATCAGGAAGTCATGAAAGCCATTAAGCAGACTAAAGAAAAATGGATTCCTGCTACTAGCAATGGAACGAATATTCGTCGCCAATTCTATATCCCATTTTCTATTAAAAATTAATAACCATAATGAACAGAAAAATAAGTTTATTTCTCACCCTTATTTTCGGTATTATTATCTCAGGGCAGGAAGTTATGTATGAAAAAGTATCTGATCTCCCTGATTATGAAATTTTAAAAACCAAGCTTGATCTTTCCGATGTTATTCTTAAAGTAGATCAGCTTCCTGATTATCCCCACGGAATAAATGCTCTTCGTATAAAGTTTAATAATTATCTGGATACTTCCCATATCACAGCGAAGAATGTTAAAATCAAACTCTATTTTATTATTGAAAAGAATGACTCTGTCAATGAAATCACCTCAACCGGCAATAATCCTGAATTTTCAGCTGCTGCAGAATCGGCTCTAAGAAGAATGAAAAACCACTGGACTCCTGCAACATTTAATGACGAGCCAGTACGCTACCTTTTAAGTATACCCGTAAATTTTAGTTCTATGGAGTAAAGTTAACCTCCAATCATCTTTTTAATTGCATTCAATTTCATTAAGGCCTCAATAGGCGTTAAGGTATTAATATCCATTTTCGTTAATTCTTCACGGATATTTTCCAGCACAGGATCATCCAGCTGAAAGAAAGAAAGCTGCATATTCTCTTCTGTTACCCTTTTGATGCTTTCTGAAGAGCTGCCTCCCTGTGTGCGACTTGCTTCAAGGGTTTTCAGGATTTCATTAGCCCTGTTTACCACCTTTGAAGGCATTCCCGCCAATTTTGCCACATGGATACCAAAACTGTGCTCACTTCCTCCCGGAACCAGCTTTCTAAGGAAGATGATATTCCCTTTATTTTCCTTAATGGAAACATGGAAGTTTTTTACCCGTTCAAAATTAACTGTCATTTCATTCAATTCATGATAATGGGTTGCAAATAAAGTTTTAGCCTGTGTAGGATGCTGATGAAGATATTCTGCAATAGCCCAGGCAATAGAAACTCCATCATAGGTAGAAGTTCCTCTTCCAATTTCATCAAGGAGGATTAGACTTCTGTCCGAAATATTATTCAGGATATTGGCGGCCTCATTCATTTCCACCATAAATGTAGATTCACCTGCAGAAATATTGTCGGTGGCACCTACTCTTGTAAATATTTTATCTAAGATTCCTATTTCAGCATATTTAGCGGGTACAAAACTACCGATCTGAGCTAAAAGGCAAACGATGGCTGTCTGACGGAGTATTGCTGATTTACCCGCCATATTGGGACCAGTTACCATAATGATCTGCTGAGAATCCTTATCTAAAAAAATATCATTCGGAATATATTTTTCTCCTAATGGCAGGGCATTTTCAATGATAGGATGTCTCGCCTCCTTAAGGTCAATTGCAAAACTTTCATTAAGAACAGGTTTTGTATAACTTTCGGAAACTGCTAATTCGGATAATCCTGCAGCCACGTCAAGCTGAGCAATAATATTGGAATTCCCCTGAATCTGATCCATATAGATCATTGTTTCCCCACATACCTTTCGGTACAGTTCATTTTCTAAAACACTGATCTTCTCTTCTGCTCCGAGAATCTGGTTTTCATATTCTTTTAATTCTTCTGTGATATAGCGCTCTGCATTGACAAGTGTCTGTTTTCTCACCCAATCTTCAGGAACTTTATCTTTATGGGTATTACGGACTTCGATGTAATATCCGAAAACATTATTAAAATCTATTTTAAGACTGGTAATACCGGTTCTTTCAATTTCCCGCTGGCACATTTCATCCAGAAAACCGCGCCCTTTATTCTGAAGGTTTCGTAACTGATCAAGTTCTTCGGAAATTCCCTCTTTAATAATATTTCCTTTTGAAATATTCACCGGCAGCTCTTCATTAAGATGATTCTGTAGAAACGCAATCAGTTCTTCCATGTCATACAGTGGTTCCACCCAGGCCAGAATATCAGCATGAGGATGAAGTAAGGCCTTTATCTTATGAATATTAATTAAACTCTGACGTAAATAACCAAGTTCTTTAGGTGATATTTTTTCCGCAGCCAGCTTTCCCATTAAACGGTCTAAATCCGAAATGGATTTCAGCAATTGGGAAATATCATATTTCAAGTGGTCATTTTCATTTAAGAAATCTATTAATGATAACCTTCTGTTGATTTCATTAACCGATTTTAAAGGAAGAATAATCCTCCTTCTTAATAATCGCCCTCCCATGGGAGTAGATGTTTTATCAATGATATCCAACAAGGACTTCCCCTGAGGGTTGCTTGGGTACACGATTTCTAGGTTTCTTAATGTAAAATTATCCATCATCAGAAAATCCTCCTGAGGGATTACCTGAATTTTCGTGATATGAGAAAGTAAATTGTGGTGAGTATCTTCTACCAGATAAGCAAAAATGGCTCCTGCTGCTGTAATCGCTAATGATAAATTATCAACCCCGAATCCTTTTAAAGAAGTTGTTTTAAAATGACTGGTCAGTTTTTCGTATGCAAAATTATATTGATATGCCCAATCTTCAAGTTTAAAGGCACTTTTATTTTTTAACTGTTCCGGAATCTGAACACTTCGCTGGTAAATGATTTCACTCGGATCAAAAGTATTGACGATATGTAAAAGCTTTTCGAGGTTTCCCTCACTTATCAAAAATTCCCCCGTGGAAACATCTACCAGAGCTACTCCATATTTTTCTTTCTCTTTATGGATGGACATCAGGAAATTATTCTTTTTGGAATTCAATACCTGATCATTGAATGTCACTCCGGGCGTTACCAGTTCAGTAACTCCCCGTTTTACAATCCCTTTGACCATTTTAGGATCTTCCAGCTGATCACAGATTGCAACTCTCATTCCGGCTCTTACCAATTTAGGTAAATAGGAATCTATGGAATGATGTGGAAATCCCGCCAACTCAACATGTCCTTCCCCGTTATTTCTCTTGGTAAGAACGATCCCCAGAATCTGAGAAGTTTTAACAGCATCCTGCCCAAAGGTTTCATAAAAATCCCCAACTCTGAATAATAAAAGCGCATCAGGATATTTTGCCTTGATCATATTATACTGAGTCATTAACGGAGTTTCTTTCTTTGCCTTTGCCATCAAAATCGGTCTTAAATTAAGTGAGTAAAATTAAAAATAAAATAGAAGCTTCACAACCTATCTCTATTTTAAAAAGGGGATTTATTTGTTTCCACGGTGTTTTTCCAAGGCCTCGGTTGCTTTATCATAAGCCCATTTCTGCTTAAAATCCACCCATTTTGCTTTGAACAGTTTTCTCAATATTTTATCCGTATATCGCATAACGAATACATGATATAACATATTGGCAAAAACCTTCGGCTTCTGCGGAAGTGCCCTCAATGACATAGAAAAACCAGGTTCCAGATATCTGTTAAAATGCCAGAAGGCTCCGGGAATGAATAATGCATCTCCGTGTTCCATAAAAATTTCAAACCCTTTTGCATATCGTAAAGCCGGAAATTTCTCATAATCCGGATTTTCATAATCCAGATCATAAATAGTATGAACGGATAATGGAACTTTATAAAGAAACTGAGATTGCTTTTGGTCAAATAATAATATTCTCTTTTTCCCTTCAAAGTGAATGTGTAAAAAATCTCCCAGATCCACATCATAGTGCATCAATACATGAGCTTCACTCCCTCCGAAGAATAAAGTCGGCAGTCTTTTAAAAAACTTCATCCCCAAATCAGGATAAGTAAAATTCTTAAGCAGTTCCGGTAAACGGTCTGTAATAATATAGAAGAAAATACGTAAATCTGAAGGCTTACTTTTTATCGTATCAATATATTCCTTCATTTTCATATGAGCTACCGGTGTATCCGTACTTTTTGAAGCGTTGGCTGGTTTATTATCATATAAAGGAACCGTTTGTTCTCCTGCTTTTTCCCTGATATAATCGAAATTCCATTGGTCAAATGCTTCCCAACGGCCCGCAAAATTTTTAATAAGAAGGGGCTTCTGTTTCTTAAAATATTTTTCCTGGAAATCTTTTTTACTTATATCTTCTACAACATCTACTTTTTCGAGAATCATTTGGCCTGTTTTTTAAGCAAATAAAAATACAGTTTTTTTGAAACTTGGAAAAATTTATCTTTGTGATACTATATAGATTATATGAGAGTTTATAATACCAAACATTTCTTAAAAATACTATTCAGTTTACATAAAAGCGACACTTTAAAAATCCTGTTTCCCACGATGTGCCTGGTAGGTCTTTATTCCTACGCAGTCGCTTATATAGAAATTGAATATTTGCACCTTAATGCCAAATCAGGGATCAGCAATGTGGGAATGCTACATTCTTTATTAGGCTTTGTCCTCTCTCTATTATTGGTTTTCAGGACCAATACAGCATATGACAGATGGTGGGAAGGAAGAAAACTTTGGGGAAAACTGGTGAATGACACCAGAAACTTCTCTATTAAAATCAGTAATATCCTTGCTGACGATCGAAAAGATGCCGAACAGATCGCCAGATATTTAAAATTTTTCCCTCACTTTTTAGCGAAACATCTTTCCAAAGAGTCTACAAGACTTGCATTGGACGAAGATTATACTGAGCTTGAAAAATCATTTAAACATCATGGTCCCAGCGAAATCATCATGCATTTGACTCATAAACTTAATCAATTGAAAAAAGAAGGGAAAATTTCAGATATGGAAATGGTTTATCTGGATCCTCAGCTTTCAGGTTTTTTAGACGTATGCGGAGGATGCGAAAGAATCAAAAACACGCCTATTCCTTATTCTTATTCTTCTTTTATCAAGAAATTTATCATTCTTTATGTGTTTGCTCTTCCTATCGCTTATGTGATCACCATCGGATACTTCATGATTCCTCTTACAGTTTTTGTATTTTATGTTTTAATGAGTCTGGAGCTTATTGCGGAAGAAATTGAAGATCCTTTTAACAATGATGAAAACGATATCCCCATGGAGGCCTTAGCCCAGAATATTGAAAAGAGTGTTCAGAAAACTATCGGCTAAATAATTAATACAAATAATTTTCCGCAGATATTTTAACTCCAAAAACTATTTATTAATTTTGAATTCATATAATAGACAGGAGAAATAGTAAAAAAATCATCTTGGTACATAAATTAAAACTTGACGAACTTAACAGAATAGACGTAGAAACGTTTAAGAAAACTGAAAAAATCCCCCTGGTAATTATTCTTGACAATATCCGGAGTATGCATAATGTAGGGGCTACTTTCAGGACTGCAGACGCATTTCTGATCGAAAAGATCATTCTTTGCGGGATCACTCCCCAGCCTCCTCATCGTGAAATTCATAAAGCTGCTTTGGGAGCGACTGAAAGTGTCGACTGGAATCATGAGAAAGATATCAATACCGCTATCAATAACCTAAAAAGTCAGGGATTTGAGATTGTGGGTATCGAACAGACCAACAACAGTCAACCGATTACTGATTTCACTATAGATAAAGCAAAGAAATATGCATTGATCCTCGGAAATGAAGTGGAAGGCATCAGTGATGAAGCATTGGAAAATATTGATACTTTTCTGGAAATTCCACAGTTGGGAACAAAGCATTCTCTCAATGTGAGCGTATGTGGAGGGATTGTAATGTGGGAATTTGCAAAAGCCTTAAAATAAAAAAACTGCATATGCCTCATCGACAGTGCAGTTTGAAATAAATCTAATAAAAAGTAAAAATGAAAGGCTACAAAGATACTTCTTTTTTCCTCACCAACCAATTTTAAAATCTGTTTTTGGGGAAATTGCCAAAAAAAGTTTTATTTTGAGAAAAAACTTCATTTATTTTTTTATAATTTAGCACAATGTTTATCAAGGACTATATCTCAAAAGATTTTCCATGTTTTCACCTTACTGACTCAATTGAATCAGCAAGAAATATATTAGAGGATTTCGGGTATAGCCATATTTTCATTAAAAAGTCTCATCTGTTCTATGGAGCCATTGCAAAGGATTTTTTATATGAAGACGAAGGAACATTAAAAGATCTCGAACATCAGATAGAGCGTTTTGCTATACTGGAAGATAATAATATGATGGACAGCATCCGTATCTTCCATACCTTTAATGCGAATGTAATTCCTGTTATCAATAAAAATGAAAAGTACTTAGGCTATATCAGCTGTGATGATATTTTCCAGGATTTTTCCCGTTACCCGCTCTTTTCAGAATCAGGAGCCATTCTTACGGTGGAAGTTCCGGCAAGAAAATACTCTATGACTGAGATCGCTAATATTGTGGAGAGTAATAATTCTAAATTTTATGGAGGCTTTATCAGTTTCATGAGTGAAGAGCTTATTCAGGTTACTATAAAAATAAGCAATGAGAATCTCGGATCTGTGGATTCTACTTTTGAGCGATATGATTACAGAATTGTAGAAAAATATTATTCTGATGAAAAAACAGATTTATTTAAAGATCGATTTGGTTTTTTCCAAAAATTCATAGAAATATAAAGATGAAGGCAGCGATATATTCTCAGAAAAAAGACCTTGATACTTTTTTATACTTAAGTAAATTTGTTTCTGAGCTGGAGAACCGAGGAGTACAATCTGTTTTATTCAGTGAAATGGCAGAAGCTCTGCAATTCTCAAAAATCTTTGAAACGTTCAGCTGTAAACAGGACCTTATCGATAAAGAAGTAGATTGGTTCTTTACGTTTGGAGGAGACGGAACTATCGTTAATTCCCTAACATTCGTAGAAGACTTAGAGCTTCCAGTTGTAGGTGTGAATACCGGAAGATTGGGGTTCCTTGCAAGTTTTACGAAAGAAGAGGCATTTAATGCTTTGGATAACATTTTAAAAGGTGATGTAAAAACAAGCCGCCGTTCCGTGATTGAAGTAGTATCTCCGAAATTGGAAAACTTCTATCCTTATGCCTTAAATGATGTAACTGTTTCCAGAAAAGAGACCACATCTATGGTTACGGTAGATTCTTATATCAATGATGAATTTCTGAATGTATTCTGGGGAGACGGAGTTATTATTTCAACCCCGACAGGATCTACAGCCTATTCATTAAGTTGTGGCGGACCAATCATTTCCCCTAATAACGGAAATTTTGTAATCACCCCTATTGCACCGCATAATCTGAATGTAAGACCTTTAATTGTTAACGATACAGTCGAGATCAAATTAAAAGTGGAAAGCAGAGTTCCTCAATATTCACTGTCTCTGGATTCAAGACTGATCCATATTGAGACGGATAAGGAAATCATCATCAGAAAGGCAGATTTTCAAATTCTTCTTGTACAGCCCAATCATTTAAGTTTTTATGAAACCATCCGCCAAAAGCTACTTTGGGGGAGTGACAAAAGAAATTAGTAATTAAGCAAAATTGCTTAACTTTACAAGAATTATAAAACACCCTAATAATTACATTTAAAAAGTAAAAAATGAGCAGAATTTTCCCGGCAGGAGTTGCCACAGGTCAGTTAGTTACAGATATATTTCAGTATGCTAAAGAAAACAAGTTCGCTTTACCGGCTGTAAACGTAATCGGTTCCAGCAATGTGAACGCAGCTATGGAAACAGCAGCAAAACTAAATTCTCCTATTATCATTCAGTTTTCGAATGGAGGAGCTGCTTTTAACGCAGGAAAAGGCTTAAGCAATGACGGTCAGAAGTCTGCTATTTTAGGAGCTGTTGCCGGTGCAAAACATATTCACACCTTAGCTGAGGCTTATGGTGCAACGGTTATTCTTCACACAGACCATTGTGCAAAAAAATTATTACCTTGGATCGACGGATTGATGGATGCCAACGAAGAATTTTTCAAGCAAACAGGAAAATCTCTTTATTCTTCGCATATGCTTGACTTATCTGAAGAGTCTTTAGAGGAAAACCTTGAGGTTTCTTCCAAATATTTTGAAAGAATGGCTAAGTTACAGATGACTCTTGAGGTTGAAATCGGAGTTACAGGAGGAGAAGAAGACGGTGTTGATAATTCTGATGTTGACAATTCTAAATTATATACTCAACCTGAAGATGTAGCTTATACTTATGAGAAGTTAAAAGCTATTTCCAATAACTTCACGATTGCAGCAGCATTCGGGAACGTACATGGAGTTTACAAACCAGGAAATGTAGTTCTTACTCCTAAAATCCTGGATAATTCTCAAAAATATGTTCAGGAGAAATTCGGAACTGCAGAAAAGCCAGTGAATTTTGTATTCCACGGAGGTTCAGGCTCTACTCTTGAAGAAATCAGAGAAGCGATCGACTATGGAGTAATCAAAATGAATATTGATACTGACCTTCAATTTGCTTACACAGAAGGAATCAGAGACTATATGGTTAACAATATCGATTATTTAAAATCTCAGATCGGAAATCCTGAAGGAGAAGAAAAGCCTAATAAGAAATTCTACGATCCGAGAGTTTGGGTCAGAAAAGGTGAAGAAACCTTCGCTTCAAGACTGGTAAAAGCCTTTGAAGATTTAAATAACGTAAATACTTTAAAATAAAATCTGTAAAAAAGTAAAATGCATAAGGTAATTGAGATCCTTTATGCATTTTACTTTTTTACATTGTACATTAATACTAATATAAAATGGCATTCGACTGGTTTAAAAGAAAAGCAAAAAACATTACGACCTCGACTGATGAAAAAAAGGACGTTCCCAAAGGGCTTTGGCATCAGACTCCATCCGGAAAAATAGTTGAGCATGAGGAGCTTAGAAAAAACAATTATGTTTCTCCTGAAGATGGATTCCATGTAAGAATAGGAAGTGCAGAATTTTTTGAGATCCTTTTCGATAACAGTAAATTCAAAGAACTGGATGCTAACGTTGAAAGTATAGATATTCTTAAATTTAAGGATACAAAACCTTATGTTGACAGATTAAAAGAAGTAAAAGCGAAGACCAAACTTACAGATTCTATAAGAAATGCTGTAGGAACTGTAAACGGAACTAAAATGGTCGTTTCTTGTATGGATTTTGCTTTTATCGGTGGATCTTTAGGGTCTGTAATGGGAGAAAAAATCAGAAGAGCGATCGACTACTGTATTGCTCACAGACTTCCTTATATGATCATCTGCCAGTCCGGCGGAGCAAGAATGCAGGAAGCCACTTACTCACTGATGCAGCTAGCAAAAGTGCAGGCTAAACTGGCACAGCTTTCAGAAGCAGGGCTTTTATATATCGCTTATTTATGTGATCCTACTTTTGGTGGAATTACAGCCTCTTTTGCAATGACAGCTGATATTATCATGGCAGAACCGGGAGCGTTGATCGGATTTGCAGGACCAAGAGTAATCCGTGAAACAATAGGTAGGGACCTGCCTGAAGGATTCCAGACATCGGAGTTTTTACAGGAAAAAGGATTCGTAGATTTTATCGTTAAAAGAACTGAAATCAAAGATACAGTTGCAAAAACAGTAAATCTACTGGCTGTAAATGCATAAATTTTGTAATAAAAAACATATCATCTCTCTCTAATTAGGGAGAGATTTTTTTATGAGGACGTTTAAAATATTTTTTAACACGATACGAAGTATGAGCCTGAAGAAAATCATCAGGCTTTTATCGCTTGTTCTGCCTCATCCCCTATTTTCACTATTAAGCTTTTATGCAACCATCCAGGCATTTACCGTTGCTCAGAAGAAGTTTCCTCATTCCGCCTCTAAAAACGGAGTGGGAAATGCATTCAGACATGCATTATGGTGCTGTTTTATTCTAATGTACTGCTGCAAGATTTCCTCACCCGAAAAGGCTCTGGATTTCTGTGAACGATTAACTAATATGCATGAAGAACTGTTTCCCAATGAGCCTTTGGAAACCAAAATGGATCTACATAATAATAAAATCGGAATGGATTATTTCAGGGAGATTCTTCCAGGAATCCACCGGCAGTTTTTCGAAAAAAGTTTTTTTATTGATGCTTTGATTCAGAAAACAGAATCCGCAAAGGTATTGCAATCTCTGGATGATCATTTCGATGGTTTTTTAGTATATCTTAATGACAAATGATTTCTAATGATTTTAATTTATTATCTTTTCTAAAATTTATTTCTATCAATGGTATTAAGTAGAATTTGGTCCGCTTTCATTATAGTGGCCATCGCTATAGCAAGTATAAAGTATATTTCTTCTGGGAATTACAAAACCATTTTCAATGATATGGTAGTAGGGAAAGGCGGTGATACGGTGCAGATCGCTACTCAGCATATCAATACACTTTCTCC
Organism: Chryseobacterium sp.; assembly: GCF_022712095.1. Lineage (GTDB taxonomy): Bacteria > Bacteroidota > Bacteroidia > Flavobacteriales > Weeksellaceae > Chryseobacterium. Next base: position 19,890 of record NZ_JALAHD010000071.1, read on the forward strand.
TGTCATCAAAGACAGTTTATTAAAAAAAGCAGATTTTACAGATAGCAGAATCCATTATAAAACAGACTCATTAAAACAAAATGTAACGGTATATAGAGTTCAGGAATCAGATGGTGTAATCGGCACCTCCGAAACAGCCGTGAAAATATGCCTTGGACTGATTGGAATCATGACTCTTTTTATGGGCTTTATGAGTATTGCCGAAAAGGCAGGAGGAATCAATCTTTTGAGTAGATTCATCCAACCTTTCTTCTCAAAATTATTTCCGGAAATTCCTAAGGGACATCCGGCTTTCGGGCATATGCTTATGAATTTCAGTGCTAACCTCTTAGGGCTGGACAATGCAGCAACTCCATTTGGTTTGAAAGCTATGGAAAGCCTGCAGACTCTTAATCCTAATAAAGACACAGCAAGTAATTCTCAGATTATGTTTTTGTGTCTCCATGCAGGAGGAATGACACTAATCCCAGTGTCTATCATTGCAATAAGGGCTTCAATGGGTTCAAAGACTCCGACAGATATATTTCTTCCCTGTATGATTGCTACTTTTGCAGCTACTCTATCATCCATGATCATTGTTTCGCTGTATCAAAAGATTAACCTGCTGCGGCCGGTAGTGATTGCGTATGTAGGAGGAATCTCCGCCATCATTGCACTTTTAGTCTTATACCTTGTTCAACTCAGTAAAGATGAATTAGATACTTTCAGTAAGGTTTTAAGCAACGGACTTATTCTGTTTATATTCCTTGCCATTGTTCTGGGTGCTGTTTACAAAAAGATCAATGTTTTCGATGCATTTATTGATGGGGCTAAAGATGGTTTCACCACCTGTGTAAAGATCATTCCTTATTTGGTAGGAATGTTAATCGCAATTTCCCTTTTAAGAACTTCAGGAGTTTTTGATGTAATCATTGACGGAATGAAATGGGTGGCCCATGTGGCAAATCTGGATGCACGATTCGTAGATGGACTTCCTACAGCATTAATAAAGCCTCTATCTGGGTCAGGAGCCCGCGGAATGATGGTTGATACCATGGCAACTTTCGGAGCAGATAGTTTCCAAGGGAAACTGGCAGCAGTTTTACAGGGAAGTTCAGATACTACCTTCTATGTAATTGCAGTGTATTTTGGAGCAGTAGCCGTTAAGAATACAAGATATACGGTGGTTGCTATGCTTCTGGCAGATCTGGTAGGAATTATTACTTCTATCGGATTGGCTTATTTATTTTTCGCTTAAACTTTATGAAAGCATATATTCAAACAGATAAGGAAGGAGAGTTCTATAATGTAAATGCATTTATAGCATTTGAAGGCTTCAGAAATTTCGGTTATGAAATTCAAAAGTTTATTGATACAAACGAAATCACGGATAAAAACCCCGAACATATTATAGTGGGAGGTATAGGAAATGTCCGTAAACATTTACAAAGCCTAAATATAACCTCCCCTCAAAAAGAAATAGATTACCCTGAAGAATTACATTCTTTTCTAAAGCGTAAAGTATGGAGCTCATCCATTAACAATGTCTTTAAAGATAAAAACAGCTGGAATATTTTTATTAAGCCCAAAACAGAAACCAAACTCTTTGCGGGAAAGGTGATCAGAAATGAAATGGATTTTCTGGGCTTGCTCAACGAAGAAAAGGATACTGAAATCTGGTGTTCCGAGCTTATTGATTTTAAAACAGAATGGAGATGTTTTATCCGATATAAAGAAATTCTAGATATAAGGAGATATAAAGGTGAATGGGATACTAAAATAGACATGGAGGTCGTCCAACATGCAATAGATTCCTTTATTTCGCAACCTAATTCATATTCTTTGGATTTTGGTATCAATGAGAAAAGCGAAACCATTTTAGTAGAAGTAAATGATGGACATTCTTTAGGAACTTACGGGCTTTCTTCTTCTCATTATGCAAAGTTTCTTTCTGCACGATGGGGTGAGCTTACCAATACCAATGACTATTTAAATTTTTAATACATATAAAATATGATTCAAGATAAAGATTATACGCTACGATTGATCCGCCAATTAACCCAGGCATTGGAAAAGCTTATTCTGGAAAAACCTGAAGAAAGCTTAATGCAGAAAGAGCTGGATTACGATTCATTAATGAAAGATATTTTCAAAATGGACTTCTCTGAAATTTCCTCTAAAACTAAAGAAGAAATCATAGAAATTGTGAATGAAAGACAGGAAAGAGATCATAAGGATTATTATGAAATGTTGGGTAACCTTTTCTATCTGAAAGGTAAAGAAAATACGAATAAAGATTTTCTGAATAAGTCCAAAGCATTCTATGAGTTGTATTTGCAAACCAGCGGAATTTTCGCCCTGCCTGTCATCAACAGAATCAATGAGCTGAAAAAGACCGTTGAATAATATCCCCCGTTTTTTTAATTCAGCCCTCATCCAGTTTGTTTAATAATGGATATGGTTTGTTATTTTGAACTGATAGAAAAATTTACTATTTCTTACATGTACTTGGTGGAAATCCAAAGTGTTTTTTGAAAGCAGCACTGAAGTTTGACACATTCATATAACCGCACATCCTGCTTATTTCTTCAACAGATAAGTCTGAATCAAAAAGAAAATGTTTTGCTTTATTCATTCGCAGTTCCTGTAAATAGCCAAAAACAGTTGTCCCAAAAACAATTTTAAAACCTGATTTTAATTTTGTTTCATTAATTCCGGTCTTTTTTGCCAGCTCTTCAATCGTGATCGGATTGCTGATACGGTCTTTTATGACCTGGGCGGCAAAGTTAATACAATCAATATCCCGTTTAGAAAGCTTCTGTCTTCTCTCTGCATCATCACTTTCAAAGCAGAAAGCAAGAATCTCGTATATTTTGGATTCAAGATATAATTTCCGGGTTAATCCTTCATACCTGCAGTCACGAATATCCTGAATCGCACATAATATCTTTGAATTTAATTTAATATTATTATCCGTTAAGCCTACACTTCTGTTTTTTGAAACCTTATCAAGAAACGAATCCAGCAATCTATTCTCACCCCAATACCGGCCCAGCATTTTTAATGGAAAATGGATATCAAATGTTTCATATTCTACATTTTCTTCAAATGAAATCTCTGATTTGAAATCACTGGGAGCAATATAAATCATATTTCCTGTCATAGAAGGAACCGTATCTGAGAAAGTGAAAGAATTCTTATAAAAAATAGGAGATTTCGAAAGATTAAAATGTAGTTCTAATAAAGGATCTTTTTCCAGACAATCCAAAATCAGATTCTCCTTAACCTGATAATTTCCACTCACAATACTTAAGTCATCATAGATAACCTCTTCATTAA
>NZ_JALAHD010000072.1 GCF_022712095.1 Chryseobacterium sp.
GTTCTTTTATGATTCCATACTGAACGTGTAAACTTTATTTTCTCCCATAATGTCCCCTATGGTTCATCATGAAGCATAAAACAATCTTTTTTCTTTTGTGTTATTTTTATTTATTCCAAATATAGATAGATTTTTTAAGGTATATTTAAACCTTTTGTTAACTTAGAATGAGTCGTTAATCTGGTGATACAAATATTGCTATCTTCTTAAAAAAGAATATTAAAAAACAGAATAATCCAATAAAATGAAATTCTTATTTTTACCTTATGAAAATTTTAATCATTAACGGACCCAATCTTAACCTCTTAGGTACAAGAGAACCCGAGGTTTATGGAACAATTTCCATGAAAGATTATATGGACGAATTAAAAAAGGAATTCTCCTCTGATGAGTTATTATATTTCCAATCCAATATTGAAGGAGAAATGATCAACAGACTCCAGAAAGATGACTTTGATGCTGTAGTGATTAATCCGGGAGCATTTACCCATTATTCCTATGCAATTGCAGACTGTTTAAAAAACATACAAAAGCCCAAGGTGGAAATTCATATCAGTAATATCTACCAAAGAGAAGAATTCCGTCAGAAGTCTGTAACTGCAGCCTGTACGGACAGTGTATTATCAGGTTTTGGAATGAAGGGTTATCGATTAGCTATTTTAAGCTTAAAATAAAATCATAAAAAAGCCTCATCAATGATGAGGCTTTCATTTTATATGGTTTGTTCCTGTAACTGAGGTCCGGAAGGAATCAGTTTTTTACCTTCTTCCGTGTTACAATACTGTTCAAAATTCTTAATATATTTAGCAGCAAGATCTTTTGCTTTATCTTCCCATTCGGAAGCATTCGCGTAAGTATCTCTCGGATCTAAAATCCCTTCCGATACATTTGGTAATGAAGTAGGAATTTCTAAGTTCATGATTGGAACTTGAGTTTTTGGAGCATTTTCAATTGATCCGTCAATGATCGCATCAATAATCGCTCTTGTATCCTTTAGAGAAATTCTCTTTCCTGTTCCGTTCCATCCTGTATTTACCAAATATGCTTTCGCTCCATGCTCTTTCATTTTACCAATGAGTGTTTTAGAATACATGGTTGGGTGTAAAGTTAAGAACGCTTCTCCAAATGCCGGGGAGAAAGACGGCTGTGGTTCAGTAATTCCTCTTTCAGTTCCTGCCAATTTGGAAGTATACCCGCAAAGGAAGTGGTACTGAGCCTGATTATCATCTAAAATAGAAACCGGAGGCAATACCCCGAATGCATCAGCAGATAGATAAACGATTTTCTTTGCATGTCCTGCTTTAGACGGTAATACGATTTTGTTAATATGATAGATGGGATAAGATACTCTTGTATTCTCTGTAATAGACCCGTCCGTATAGTCTGCAACTCCGTTTTTAACCACAACATTCTCAAGAAGCGCATCTCTTTTAATTGCCCTGAAAATATCCGGTTCTTTTTCTGCTGACAAATCAATTACTTTAGCATAGCAGCCTCCCTCATAGTTAAATACTCCATTGTTGTCCCATCCATGTTCATCATCACCGATCAGATATCTTTTAGGATCTGCAGAAAGAGTTGTTTTTCCTGTTCCAGAAAGTCCGAAGAACAATGCTACATCACCTTTTTCTCCTACATTTGCAGAACAGTGCATAGAAGCCATACCTTTTAATGGTAAGTAATAGTTCATCATTGCAAACATTCCTTTCTTCATCTCACCTCCATACCAGGTCCCTCCGATGATCTGAATTCTTTCAGTAAGATTGAACATAATGAAGTTTTCAGAATGTAATCCCTGAGCTTCCCAATTAGGATTTGTAGTTTTAGAACCGTTAATTACTGTAAAATCCGGTTCTCCAAAATGTTCCAATTCATAATGAGAAGGACGGATAAACATATTCGTAACGAAATGTGCCTGCCATGCAACTTCCATAATAAATCTTACCTTAAGTCTTGTATCTACGTTAGTCCCGCAGAAAGCATCTACTACATAAATTTTCTTGGAAGTTGAAAGCTGGTTCACTACTAATTCTTTACAAGAATCAAATATTTCCGGTGTTGTAGGCAAGTTTACTTTTCCATCCCAGAAAATCGTATCCTTAGTAACATCATCCTGAACTATATATCTATCTTTAGGTGAACGGCCTGTGAAAATTCCTGTTTTTACCGATACTGCACCAGATTCTGTAAGCTCAGCTTCTTCAAAGCCTTGATTTTCAGGCGATACTTCAGCTTGATATAACTCTTCATAAGATGGGTTATAAATTACTTCATAGTCTCCTTTGATCCCTAATTTTTTTAAATCCTGGATGATTTTAGCGTGTTTCATTTTACTTATATTTTCTATTTCTTTTCTTCTGTTAACAAAATTAAATATTAATTTACTGTTAAGTCACCTTAAATATAATGATATAAGTCAGATTGACAAAGAAAAAAAGAGAAGCGTAAGATTTTGAAAATTAACCAATTATATCATCCCATTCAAAAATAGTAGTAAAACCTTTTCCCCAAAAATAGTCCTTAAACCCCTCAAATTTGGCAGTCATTACAAAATCCCCGCCCCATGCTCCCAAACTTTTCACGAAATTGGGACAAGTCTGAAAGAACTTTTCTTTTACAGTAGGTATTCCTAAAAAGTTGGATATTTTTTGCTCATGGACAGTCATTAATCGTGAAAATTTCTCAAGGCTCTGACAATTGATTACTTTTCTTGTGAGTTCTGTATACTCATTAATCAATACCTGGGATTTTTCTTTGGATTTATAGAGGTTAATACCTTCCCTGCTATCTTGCTTTTGGTTTAAATGAATAAATATAAGTTCGTCTTTGAATAAAGGATCAAAATTTACCTTTTCATATTGTATTTCAGGTTTGCTTTGATAAAGAACTGCTGATTTTTCTTTTGCTACAGCAATATCGTAACCACTTCCCCCTAAGCTCAAAGTATTGAGTTCAAAAGGATTTATTTCTGACCATTCCGCCAGATTATTCATCAGAGTGGAACTGCTGCCTAAGCCGAAGTCAGCAGGAAATTGTAAATTAGTTCTTAAATTGTAGGAGTAGGTGTCTTTAAATTTTATATCTGAAAGCTTCTGTACATTCTTCAATACCTTCAAAATAAATTCTGCCCCTGAAATAAAGTTGGTTTCCAGTACCTGCCATTTTTTATAATCAATGACAGTATTTAACCAAAGATGATTCTGGTGCTGAGCCTCCCAAAATATCAGGGATTGTCCATCCTGTTTTTCTTCAAAAAAAAACTCTTGTCCCAGCTTGGTAGGTACCGCTAAGACAAGAGCTCCATCTATTGCGAAATATTCGGAAGTAAGCATTAGCTTTCCTGGTGAAAATATCTCGCCCATAGTATTTATTAAATGGCAGAAGCTACTTCTACACTATTATCAATTTTTTTGATCAGTCCCTGAAGAGTTTTTCCCGGACCAACTTCTACAAACTTAGAAGCTCCGTCTTTGATCATATTCTGAACAGATTGTGTCCATTTCACGGGACCCGTTAACTGAGCTATTAGGTTCTTTTTAATTTCATCAGGATTAACCACTGCAGTAGTCGTTATATTCTGATATACCGGAATAGTTGCTTTTCTGAATTTAGTCTGTTCTATCGCAGCTGCCAGCTTCTCCTGAGCAGGCTGCATTAGCGGTGAATGAAAAGCTCCGTTTACAGGAAGCAATAAGGCTCTTTTGGCTCCGGCTTCTTTCAATTTCACGCAAGCTTCTTCAACAGCTGTTGTTTCTCCGGAAATCACCAATTGTCCCGGACAATTATAGTTAGCAGGAACAACTATACCTTCAATCTGAGTACAAACATCTTCTACTTTGGCATCATCTAATCCAAGGATTGCCGCCATAGAACTTGGGTTAGCATCGCAAGCTTCCTGCATTGCTTTTGCTCTCTCGAATACAAGTTTTAAGCCGTCATCAAATGATAAAACTCCATTGGCTACCAGCGCAGAAAATTCACCTAGAGAATGTCCGGCTACCATTTCTGCTCCAAGACCATTAACTGCTTTTAAGGCCGCTACGGAATGGATAAATATCGAAGGTTGGGTAACCTCTGTTTTTTTCAGGTCTTCATCTGTTCCGTTAAACATTACAGAAAGAATATCAAAACCTAGGATTTCATTGGCAGATTCCATCAAGTCTTTTATATCTTTTCTGGAATCATATAATTCCTTTCCCATCCCAACAAACTGAGAACCCTGCCCCGGAAATACAAGTGCTTTCATTTATTAATTTAAAATATTGTGCAAATATAAGTATAAAGTTAAAAATATTCCTAGATAATTCAATAATTAAGGAACTAATCTTATAACACGGTAGCCTGTGTTAACGTAGGCACCATTAGTTTTAGATTTTACAAATTCAAATTTAGTTGCAAGCTGCGTCTGAACTTTATTCATTTGTTTAAAGATTTCTCCTTTTTTGTTTTCACGGGTTAGCATATCATTTACGATATCGAAACCAATGATTGCATATTTAGGAGGTGCCTTACAGTATTTAGCTTTGTAGTCTGCCAGAATCTCTTTTTCAAAACTTCCATCTGTGTTGATTTTTCTGTCCATCAAATATACCAGACTTGCCTGGCTAAGATCATCTACTTTCTTTTCAAAGCTCGGCACATAATACATACTGAAAGCTTTTAATCCCTGAACCTCTTTTGAAAGAGCAATAATTTTGCTTGAAAAAGCTTCTCCTACAGTATTGTTATTATTAGCCAAAATAGCCACTACAGGAGCCGACTGTCCTGTCATCATATTCTGGTCAAGCTGGATTTCTGACGGCGAATTAACAATAATTATATTCGGATTTTTAATTTCTTTTTCAAGATGATCTTTTATATAATTAGCATTCTCTTTTTTGGGGTCTGCAACTATATAAATTTTTTGGTCAGAATATACAGCTTTCACCTCTTCTACCATCTTATCAGCATAGGCATAATCATTGGTCTCAACGATAATCAGATTACTGTAATTATATAATTCAGGAGTATTGGCAAAAGGTGCCACTACCGGAATCTTCTGATCTTTTATAAAGTCTAATACATCAATCACATTCGATTTAAAGAAAGGACCAATAATCAGATCCGTATTATCAGGATTAAGTTGCGTTAATGAATTTCTAAAAGTAGCTTCGTTCCCTGAATCTACGATTTTAATATCCAACTTCTGTCCCCCCCTTGCATTTCTTTCAATAGCTAGTTTTGCTCCGGTTAGGAAGTCCATTGCCATATTTCTATACTGGGTTTCGTTGGTACTATATCCAAAAGGCAGCATCAATACCACGCCTAGGGCATCGCCATTCTTTTTTACATAGGCAGCATCAAATTTTTTAATCTTTAATACCATTCCCACTTTCAGTCCATTAGACAATTCAGGATTTAGTGCTATCAAATCATCAATACTGATTCCGTATTTGTTAACAATAGAAAAAACAGTATCTCCCTGCAGTACGGTATAAGTCACATATTCATCTGCTGAAGAAGTGGCTACAGAGGTTTTTGAGTTCGATTTTTCATTTCCTGAATCGATAGTCGTTTTTGAATTTTTACTACCGATAGTTTCATTGTCAGATTTTTTAATAATAATGGAATCCCCAGGTATCAAACCTTTTTCCTCAAGTCCGGGGTTTAGAGCAAATAATTCCTCCTGAGTAATTTTTAATTTTTTAGAGATTCTATAGTAATTATCTTTTGCCTGAACCACATATACTTCTCCGTCATTGTGAGAAGCATTAGGGGTATTATCGGTAATAACTTCAGCAGCCTTCACCGGAGTAGAAGCTACCTGCTGATTGTCTCCATATTTTCTTATGCTTTCCAGAGGAAGCGTGATTTCATCCCCAATTTTCATATGAGAATCCAGCTCCGGATTAAGTTTCCTAAGATCAGTTTCAGAAATACGATATTGTTTCGTAATTCCATAAATAGTTTGTTTAGGCTGTAAAACTATAGTCCCTAACTGAGATCCTGCTTTTGCTTTGGAAGCTGTATTTTTATCAGATTTAACAGCTAATATGTCACCGATCGCAATCTTTCCATCTTTAACATTCGGATTTAGCTTTAATAATTCATCTACACTTATGCTATATCGTTTTGCAATATTGTAAGGCGTATCTCCTTTTACTACGGTATGAGATATTTGTGCTGAGACACCCAAAAACATGCATAGACCTGACAAAATAAAAAACTTCTTTATCATATTTGATATTCTAAACTACAAAAATACTTCTTTAAAATTAAATGGCAACAATTATTAGTTTTGATTCCTGTACCACCATTTCTTCCAAACAAGTTTCAAGCCAAGCATAACCGTAATCTGCAAAGAAAACACTAAAGTTATAAACTCTTTCCTGCCAGATTTTAGATGGATGAATATCTAAAAACAAATTCTCCAACCTTTCCAATAATTCGCTCTGCTTGATCTTTTCAGCTCTTAAAAGCCGTTTTTTCATTCTCAGGAATGATTTGAGCTGTCTCACTTCTTCTGCTTTCACAAGATTTCCAAATGATTTATCAGTTGTTTCCGCTATAGATTTCAGATCCGAGAAATTCTGAGCAATCTGCTGCTCCCGTTCATCAAGCAGTTCCAAAATCTTATTGTCATCCAATATTTTATTATTGGTAATGGCTGCAAAATTCTGAAAGAAATCTTCTATATGTAAGCCCAGATGTTCAACTTTTTGCAAGGTTTTTTCTGTTAAAAATAGCATTGAATTTCTCGGGATAAGTACAGGGAAGGGAATTTCTATTGTTGAAAAATAATCTTTAAGCTCCAACCAGTACATAATTTCTGCATTTCCCCCAATATAAGCCAGGTTAGGTAATATCTTTTCCTGATAAACAGGCCTCATTAAAGCATTAGGACTAAATTTCTCGGGGAATTCCTGTAACTCATTTAAAATTTCATCTTGAGTAAACCGGATATTTTTATCTACTACGATATATTTTTCTCCGTTAAATTCAATCCGGTCTCTGGTTTCGGAAAGGTAGAAGAGATTAATTTCTCGTGGGTTAACCTGTACTTTTCCATATTTCCCAGTAAGGAAACCGACTTTTTCTTTTGAGTTTTTATTTAAACTAAAATTCAAAAGTTCATCTTTAAAAACATCCTTCATCTGAGCCTTTAAGGCTTTTTCATCCCCATCGAGAATAAGCAAACCTAATTCTGAGAAAAGCCTGTTAACGATCATTTTAATAGCATCGGTAAGGGTGTTTCCTTCTTTGTAGGCTTCTTTCATCATCAGAATAAGCTCGGTTCCAAAAACAGAGTCTTTAAATTCTTTTTCAAATTCCGAAATAAAGAAAGTATCATTAACTTTTATTCTTCCTACTGCGCTTCCTGATGGCTCATTGATCTCATAATACCCATGTTCCGTCTTAAAGTGATTGATTTCAGCAAAATCGTGATCTTCGGAAGCCATCCAATATATCGGAACAAAATTAAAATCAGGAAAATATTCTTTTAAATATGCACAAGTTTTAATCGTCTGTAAAATCTTATAAACAAAAAAGACAGGTCCTGTATACAGATTGAGCTGATGCCCGGTTGTTATAGTGTAAGTGTTAGCCTCTTTTATTTTTTGGATATTTTCTTTTTGCTTTAAGGATAGAGGAAGATTGGAAAGCTGATTTTCAAAAGTTTCAACCAGTATTCTTCTTTGTTCACCCGAAAAGGACTTCTCTTTTGAATGAATTTGCCGGGTAAAATTCTCCAGCGTAAAGGTATAGTCTTCAAATCCCTCAATTTTATGATTTAAAAAATCTTTTATCAATTGAGGAATGCTTTCAATATCGTTAAATGAAATTTTATTAATTGTTTTCAACTTTTATTTCTCTTTTTAATTGAACAAATACCAAACAATTCCTATATTTAATCTGAAATCGTACACAGGATAATGCGGAAATGCATAGGCTTTGTTATTCGAAAGCACTGTTCCTACCTGCTGGCCTTCTATGAAGAAAAACATTTTCTTTACTTTCATATTGAAATAAACGTCGGCAAGAGGCTGCCCCCCAATAGAAAAAGAGCTTGTGTTTGGTAAAATATATTCGTTAAGTATAGGGGAATAATCCCTTGAAGCAAATTTAGAGAAGTAATATACCTTAATACCAGCTTGTATTTCTGCTGCATTTTTGAATGCTTTAGTCTGATAAAATATGTTTGCTCTTCCTATAAAACCTGGCATTGGATAAAGCTCTTTATTCGATAAAGCATTTTGAAACTGCAATCTTGTATTAAGATGGAATTTTCCATAGCTGAACGTTGCGTCTCCCCCGATTTGAGAAATATTCAACGAGCTTCCACTCTGCTGAGACTGGGCATTACTATCCAGATAAGTATAATTATCGATTCTAAAATAATTAACAAAAAGTTCTGTTTTAAACCACTTCAGGTTAACATTCCCTCCTATTTCAGTAATAGACTGGTTTTTTGCATTTTGAAGGTAATAATTAAAATTATTGTAAACCGATGTATTTAATAGATAATTAAATGTTGGATAAACACTTTGAAAATTCACTTTAGCATTAACAAAATAATCTTTTATTGGTTCGAATTTAAGATTGTTGGTTGTTTTTAAATAATTTCCAAACTCTTTACCGTTTGAAAATTCCAAAAATGAATTAAGCTGAATCTTATCCCAAAGTTTTACCTGTAAGTTTCCTACAGCTCCAAGTCTGTTTTCTTTCAGTTCTGCAGGAATAGCAAGATCCGCAAGAGTAGTTTGATTCATTCCGAATTTCAACATCTGATAACGAACTCCAGCATCAAACTTGATTTTCTCATTATCCCAAACAAGGCTTACGGTATTGCTTAAATTATCTGAATATTTTTTTGTAGACAAGGGAAAGTTGGAAACCAGTTCATCCTCGGTAGCATACCAATAAGATTCTAAAGCGGTCTGTCCATAATAATATTTATTCCCCTGATGGAAAATCGTATGGCGGATTCTAAAAGGATATTTTTCAGAATTAAAAGGGGTAAACTGATGAGTCAGGTAATATCGTCTATATGAAAACTGTGAGCTGGAAGAAGACAAATTTACCTGTGCATTCTGACGGTTACTCAAATTACTATCCCCGCTTTGAAAAAGTTCGTCTTCTACAATTCCTCCGTTCTCCTGATTGTTTACATTCTGATGAAGATAATGTGCAAATAATTCATAATTACCGCTTTTGGAAACATAATGTCCTGAAAACAGCGTATTGTTATTGGCTGCCAGTGAGTTTCTATAAAGCCCCTGAGAACGAAGCCCCATATATTCCAGTGCAAAATTGAATCTCTTACCTATATTCTGTGTATAGGTGGATTTCAGCGCGGCACCATTTCTCATAGAATTATGATAAATAAATGTAGCTGTAGGCGTCTTTACATCATAATACTTCACCTCGTTTGCTCCTATAATTCCATAAGATTTATTGGTTGGCATTAAGGCAAGATCCTGTTCCGAGTTTACTTCAAAAGATAAAGGGTTAAAACCTGCACCTACATTCGCAAACTGAGCCCTTCCAAAATTATCTTTATTGTTATATTGTGAAAAGATATATGTTTTATCAAACGTCATCACCGTATCGAAAATCTTCTTTTCAGAAAACTGGGTCTGATACTGATAGTCGTTTATAGTAGGTTTAAATATTTTCAGCGAATCTTTATGACCAGAATCTATCACTAATGTATCTTCCTTTATCTTATTGGAATCGGTTTTATTAACAACCTGTGCATTTGTGATAATGCCAAAGAAGATTAA
>NZ_JALAHD010000073.1 GCF_022712095.1 Chryseobacterium sp.
CCTTTCTCAAATACTATCAAATATATTAGTGTTCCTTTATTATAAATATTTTATTGTGAATCGTAAATAAACCCCAAAAATCTTCATTCATTTTTCAACTGAGAAATGGGCACAATCCTCAAAAGCTACAAGATAAAAAAACAAAAACAAACAATCCATTTCCCATCTCCTTAAAAAACAAAATCCCCCTTTCATCTCTCACTGAAAAACTGTATTTTTGCATATCTAAAAGTAAAAGAAAAGAATGAATTCCTACAAAAATCCATTGGAAGAGCGCTATTCCAGTGAAGAAATGTTATTTAACTTCTCACATAATAATAAATTCCGTACCTGGAGAAAGCTTTGGATTGCCCTTGCTGAAATAGAAAAAGACCTGGGTCTTGACATTACAGACGAGCAGATTAAAGAGTTGAAAGACAATGCTGAAAATATTGATTTTGACAAAGCAGCAGAATACGAGAAAAAATTCCGTCATGATGTGATGGCTCATGTTCATACCTATGGAGATGTGGCGCCTTCAGCAAAAGGAATTATACATTTGGGAGCGACTTCGGCTTTTGTAGGTGATAACACAGACTTAATCCAGATCCGTGACGGACTTTTAATCCTGAAGAAAAAATTGGTCAATGTGATCAAAAACCTTTCGGATTTTGCTATTCAGTATAAAGACCTTCCGACATTAGGATTTACTCATTTCCAACCGGCTCAGTTAACAACTGTAGGAAAAAGAGCGACTCTTTGGTTACAGAGTCTGGTTCTTGATATTGAAGAGCTTGACTTCTTCCTGGAAACATTACGTTTCAGAGGAGTAAAAGGGACGACAGGTACAGCCGCAAGTTTTCTTGAGCTTTTCAATGGAGACTATTCCAAGGTAAAACATCTGGATAAGGAACTTTCAAAAAGATTTGGATTTGAGAAGGTTTTTGGAGTTTCCGGGCAGACTTATGACAGAAAAATTGATGCTAAAGTGGTAGCTTTATTAGGTAATATAGCTCAATCAGCACATAAATTCACTAACGATTTACGTTTACTTCAAAACCTTAAGGAAATTGAAGAGCCATTTGAGAAAAACCAGATCGGTTCCTCAGCGATGGCTTACAAACGTAATCCGATGAGAAGCGAAAGAATCGGAGCATTGGCAAAATATGTAATGTCTCTGACTACAAGTTCTGCAATGGTGGCTTCTACTCAGTGGTTTGAAAGAACACTGGATGATTCTGCAAACAAGAGATTAACGATTCCTCAGGCATTTTTAGCAGTGGATGCTATTCTTTTGATCTGGAATAATATCATGAACGGAATCGTAGTGTACCCGAACAGAATCAATAAGCATATTGAAGATGAGCTTCCTTTTATGGCTACGGAATACATTATCATGGAAGAAGTAAAAGCGGGAGGTGACCGTCAGGAAATTCACGAAGTGATCAGAGTTCATTCTATGGAAGCTTCCAAAAAAGTGAAGGAAGAAGGAAAAGAAAATGATCTGATCGAAAGAATCTTAAATGACAACTCTCTGAAATTAGATAAATCGAAATTAAAAGAAGTATTGGATCCTAAAAACTTTATCGGATTTGCTCCGGTTCAGACGGAAGAATTCGTGAAAAACGAAGTCCAGCCGATTCTGGATAAGAACAAAGAACTGATAGGGTTGGAGGCTGATCTTAAAGTATAAATCATATGCAGTCTTTTTGGGCTGCATATTTTATTTTAACCGGTATGAAAAAGCTGTTTTTCCTTCTTTTCCTGATACCCATTTTTTTCTTCTCTCAAAAGAAAGAGGTTCTAAGATATTTTATATCGGAAGACTCTTTAGTTGGTGTGAAAAATCAAAAAGGAGAAATTATTATTCCGGCAGAATTTAGAATATATTCTTCTACTTCTCTTAAAAATGGAGAAAAGATAAAAGAAAATATCATCTATATTGAGGGCAGAAAAATTAATGAAGCAGATGAAAAAAATGCTTCCGGCTATATGTATGACAGAAAAGGCAATTTTCTGTACCAGCCTTTTATATATGATAATGGAGCTGATTATTTTGTTGAAGGAGTAAGAAGGTTTGTTAAAAATGGAAAAGTTGGTTTTGCTGATCAGAATGGTAAAATAGTCATTGAAGCAAAACACGACTTTGTTTCTTCCTTTAATTATGGATATGCAGCATTTTGTAATGGCTGTGACTGGGAAAAAATAGATGATGAACATTCAAGGATGGCTGGAGGAATCTGGGGAGTGATGAATTATAAGGGAGAAATAGCTCAGCCTGTATCTAATCCTTCTGAAAAAGATGTTGAAGTCGATGGGAAATACTATCCGTATGTATTTCAATACAATCAAAAAGAAAAGGAGATTCTTCAGTTTTTTGAAAAATATGAGCCATTACTCTTTGATCTCCATGCCTTACCTTTTGTAGATGTTTTTTTAGAAAAAGAAAAAAAGCTGTTTTTTGAGATTATTGAAAGACCAAAGGAAAACTTTCCTTATTATAGAATCAATACCTATAATTGGGAAAAAAGAAATTTGGACAATGAATTAGGTTTCTTAGTTTCAGAAGATAGGAAAAAGATCTATAAAATGAACTATGATGAAGAAAAAGAACCCTTTAATAAGTGGTTGAAAGAAGACATAAGGATCATGTTGAAATATCAGGAAGAACATCCTGATCATCCGAATAAATTAGAAATAAAATAAGTATAATAATATAATATCTGGCATCTGATGTCTAATAACAAAAGAATTTTCGTAGAAAAAAGAGGAATTTTCGACGTAGAAAGTCCAAAGATTTTTGATGAAGTGAAAGCGGTGGCTCCATCGGTTCAAAACGTAAAAGTGTACAATGTGTACGATATTTTCGGATTGAATGAGGGAGAATTCGAAAAAGTGGTAAACAGTACATTCGTAGACCCTGTTACCGATATTTTACATAAAGAAAACCCTGCTCAGGCCACTCATTTTGCCATGGAGTTTCTGCCGGGACAGTATGATCAGCGTGCAGACTCTGCTCAGCAGTGTATCGCCTTATTAACGGAAAATGAAAAATCCAAAGTAAGAAGTGGAAGACTGATTGAAGTAGAAGGAGCTACAGAGACTGATCTTACCAAAATTAAAGATCTTTTGATCAATAAAGTGGAATCTCAGGAAAAAGACCTTACTATATTAGATATTCCGGCTGATGAAATACCCTCTAAAGTATTGGTTCATGATCAGTTTATTCAGTATACGGATGCTGAACTTGAAAGTTTTTATAACAAGCAGGGATTTGCTTTTGGATTAGATGATTTGAAGTTCATTCAGGAATATTTCAAAACAGAACATAGAAACCCTACAGAAACAGAATTAAAGGTTTTAGATACTTATTGGAGTGACCACTGTCGCCATACGACTTTTGAAACAGAACTGTCAGATATTCAGTTTGAAGGTCAGTTTAAGCATACATTGGAAACTATTTTCAATGATTATATTGAGAAAAGAAAATTCTTAGGACGCGAATTGAAGCCTATTTCCCTAATGGACTTAGCAACGGTTTGCGGAAGATATTTCCATAAAACAGGTAATCTGGAAAATCTTGTTGTTTCAGATGAAATTAATGCCTGTACCATTCAGATAGAAGCAGAATACGATGGTAAAAAAGAACCCTGGTATCTGTTGTTTAAAAATGAAACCCACAATCACCCTACGGAAATTGAACCTTTTGGTGGAGCTTCCACATGCTTAGGAGGAGCGATCAGAGACCCGTTATCCGGAAGATCTTTCGTATTTCAGGCGATGAGATTAACGGGAGCTGCGGATGTATTGGAACCGGTTGATAGAACATTACCGGGAAAACTTCCTCAGAAAACCATTACGAAGCAGGCTGCCAACGGATATTCATCCTATGGGAACCAGATCGGTTTGGCAACCACTATGGTTTCCGAAATCTATGATGAAGGTTATAAAGCCAAAAGAATGGAAGTTGGTTTCGTTACCGGAGCTGTCCCTGTAGATTGGGTAAGACGTGAAAAGCCGGCAGCAGGAGATTCAGTAATTATCTTAGGAGGAGCAACCGGAAGAGATGGAGTAGGAGGAGCAACCGGAAGTTCAAAAGAACAGGATGAAAACAGTATTCATACCATGTCTACTGAAGTACAGAAAGGAAATGCCGTAGAAGAACGTAAAATCCAGAGACTTTTCAGAAATGAAAAAGTTACCAAGCTGATTAAAAAATCCAATGACTTCGGGGCAGGAGGTGTTTCCGTTGCTATCGGGGAAATAGCAGACTCTTTAGAAGTGAACCTTGATGTTCTTCCATTAAAATATGAAGGATTAAACGGAACTGAACTTGCTATTTCAGAATCTCAGGAAAGAATGGCGGTAGTAGTAGATCCTAAAGACAAAGATCAGTTCATAAAATACTGCCAGGCTGAAAATATTGTTGCCGTAGAAGTAGCGAAAGTTACCGATTCAGGAAGAATGCAGATGTTCTGGAAAGGAGATAAGATTGTAGACCTTTCAAGAGAATTCTTGGATACCAATGGATGCTCCAAAAGTCAGGAGGTGAAAATTACTCACCTTGAAGAAGTGAAATCAGATCATAGAGAATTTACAGAACAAGAGTTTTTAAATATTCTTTCCGATAAGAATGTGGCTTCCCAAAAAGGATTGCTGGAAATGTTCGATGCTTCTGTAGGAGCAACTACGGTAGCGATGCCGGTAGGAGGAAAATACCAGCAGACTTTAATGGAAGGAAGCGTTCAAACCTTACCGGTGCTTGGTGCTAAAGATATAGAAACAGTTTCTTTGGCAAGTTGGGGGTTTGATGCGGAGATCTCAAAACAGAACTCATTATTAGGGGCTTCCTATGCCGTAGTGGAAAGTGTGGCTAAAATAGCCGCTATGGGAGGTGATTATAAAAATATCAGATTAAGCTTTCAGGAATATTTTGAAAAACTAGGACAGAATCCTGAAAAATGGGGGAAACCATTGGCATCTCTTTTAGGGGCTTATGATGCGCAGATCAATCTTGGTTTAGCAGCTATCGGAGGAAAAGACTCTATGAGCGGAACCTATCAGGATTTGAACGTGCCGCCTACGCTGATTTCTTTTGCCTGTGCTAATGGTGAGAAGAAAAATATCATCTCTCCTGAATTTAAGCAGTCAGGAAATAAACTATATTTCTACAATCATACCGCTCAGGAAAACGGACTTCCCAACTATGAAAGCTTAAAGAATATCTTCAGCTTTATCTTTGAAAATATAAAAGCAGGAAAGATTGTATCTGTAAAAACAATAAAAGAAGGAGGAGTTGCTGTAGCATTGGCAAAAATGAGCTTTGGAAACAGACTGGGAGCTGAAGTCAATATAGCTGATGAAAATATCCTTTTGTCAAAAAATATCGGAAGTTTAGTAATTGAATCTAATGCAGAGCTCAATACAGATGCTCTTCAGCTTATCGGGGAGGTTAAAGATTCTCAGACGTTAAAAATCAATAATTCAGAATTTGCAATCGAAAAATTATTGGAAGCTAATACAGGAACATTCGAAAAGCTTTTCCCAACCGTAGAAAAAGAAAAAATAATAATTGAGATGGACGGAGCTTTAAATTCCGTTAATCCAAGAAATATCATCATTAAAAAACATGGCATTGCAAAGCCTAAAGTGTTTGCACCTGTTTTCCCTGGTACCAACTGCGAATATGAAACTTTAAATGCGTTCCACAAAGAAGGGGCAGAAGTAAGCAGCTTACCATTGATCAATATCAATCACCAGTTACTGGACGAAAGCATTGATGCATGGGTAAAAGAGATCGGTCAATCTCAGATCCTTGCATTTTCAGGCGGGTTTTCCGCAGGAGATGAGCCGGATGGTTCCGCTAAATTCATTGTGAATGTTCTGAAGAATGAAAAAATGAAAAATGCGGTTCATCAGTTATTGGAAAGAGACGGAATGATCGTGGGAATCTGTAACGGTTTCCAGGCATTGATCAAATCAGGATTATTACCTTACGGGGAAATTAAAGATCTTGATGAAAGTTCTCCTACACTAGCTCATAATGCGATCAGAAGACATATTTCCCAGATGGTGAATGTAAAAGTAGTTAATGATGAAAGCCCTTGGCTAAAAGGAATGAAAGATCAGGTATTTACTATTCCTATTTCCCATGGTGAAGGGCGTTTTATGGCTTCAGAAGAAGAAATAAAGAAATTGTATCAAAACGGTCAGGTGGCGACACAGTACATCGACTTTGAAGGAAATATTGCACATGGAATGCCATTTAATCCTAATAACTCATTATTCGGAATAGAAGGAATTACCAGTCCATGTGGTAAAATATTCGGAAGAATGGGACATCCGGAACGTTTTGCAGAAGGATTGATGAAGAACATTCCAACCGCTAATTATCATAATATATTTAAAAACGGTGTCGAATATTTCAAATAATAATCAACATAAAGTGATCGTCATTAATGGCGATCATTTTTTTGATCTTCCCGGATTCTACGAGGAGGTTTCAAAAGTATTTATGAAAGATACGGATTGGAAGGTAGGAACACTGGATGGTTTTAATGATATTCTTTACGGAGGATATGGTGTCTTTGATAATAAAGAAGAAGTTCAGATCATTTGGAAAAATTCCCTCAAATCACAGCAGGATCTCGGAGTCGAAGCAACCCGTATGTTTTATGAAAGTAAGATCATACAGGGAAAACCTTTTAATGTGGAATTAATTTATAAGAAACTGGAGGAGTTGTTAGTAGGAAGTGGGCAGACACTTTTTGATATTCTGATTGAAATTATACAGTGTCACGAAAACAATATTACATTAATCTTAGAGTAAATATGAAAAAAATAATTTATGGGCTGTTCTTTGGAGACAGTATAACCTATGGTGAATATGATGGTGTCTTTGGCGGTTGGGTGGATATTCTGAAAAGATACGCTCTTCAGAAGTTTAATGAAGGAAGTAGCAATGAATTGATTCTTTTTAATCTCGGAATAGGAGGAGAAACATCGGACGGATTGGTTAAAAGGATCCATGCGGAAATGACAGCCAGAAATTCTCCGCAGGGGAATATCGTTTTTATAGGATATGGGGCTAATGACTTAGCGATAAAAGATGGGAATTATATGGTTGCCCCTGAAAAATTTAAAACTAATTTGGAGTATGCCATTAAACAGGCCAAACAATTTTCTAAGGCTATTTACCTCGTTGGTATTTTACCTTTTTCAGAAAAAATAGATGGAGTGGTTGTCGCTTCCGGAAAACTAAGGTATAATTCCGAAGTTCTAAAGTACAATCAGATACTTCAGGAGATAGCAACTGAAAACCAGTTAACTTATATTGATTTTTATTCTGTTTTTTTTAAAGATAAAGAAGCTTTGCTTTCTAAAGATGGCGTCCATCCTAATGAAAAAGGATATGGAATTATGGCGGAAACAACTAGGAGCGTAATTGATAAATATCTATAACAAAAGGAACTGTAATAAATTTACAGCCCCTCTAGATAATATACACAAATCATGTATGAAACTAAGGTCTTTTTTAATCGTCTATTCCCAAAAAGTTTCCTGTAGAACTGAATTTTAAATCAATATCATTGTTACCTTTGGTAATCTCTACGGCATATCCATAATTTTCCTTTTCTATAGAGGTGATGGAATACCCAGTATAATTAGTTGAAACATAAGTTGAGATAGCAGAAGGAACTACCGAAGAAGGAAGGGCACTACTCGTTTTACTTTCAATTTCTTTCCATTCTCCGGCAGCATTAAATTCGATTTTATATCCTGTAGACAAGTATACTTCATAAGAAACCTGATTGTATTCTGTTTCCTTTTTCACCATTACATATTCTGCATTAGTGAAATTTTGTCCTACAAAATTTTTGGCAGCCTGAGGAAGATCAGCATAATTAATCACTTCTTCATTGTCTTTATCATTGTCTACATCAATTCCTACAAACTGTTGAGACTGGTTGAATATAAGTTCCAGCCCACTGTTTAATTCTACAGAATATCCATAGTTTTCTTTGTCAATTTCTACGATCCAGTTATTTGGATAATTGACTTTAATATAGTCTGCAATAGCAGGAACTTCCTGAGTTAAAAAGCTGTCAGGGATAGCCTGTTTTGTTTTGCTTTCAATCTCTGTCCAGTTTCCGTTCTTATCAAAATCTATTTCGAAATTATTGTTTAATAAAGCCTTATATACTGAATTACGGACATTCGGAGAAGAATACTGGCTTGCAGATTGAACCGAAGATCCACTAAAATAAGTAGAAATAAAATTCTTGGCTGTTGTAGGTAAATCACCAGCTGTAATAGAGGTGCTCTGCCCTTGATAATCATCCTTATTATCGTCACTGCATGAGACAAAGCCTAAAGAAGTTGCTGAAACAAGTCCTATAATAAAAAAAAGTTTTTTCATTGTTTTATGATTTTGAATTATGTTATAATCTTTTCTTGATATAACAAAAGTAGAATCATATTTGGGAAAGAATTAGGAATAAATAAATATTTCTC
>NZ_JALAHD010000074.1 GCF_022712095.1 Chryseobacterium sp.
GTTAAAGTGCTTGTTTGCGTTTAAAATATAGAATTTATTAATCAAATGTATAATGGAATTAATAAACATAATAAATTATGAAAATATGATTTATTGGATTATATAAAAAGAAAGTGGAAATGGTTGCAGGATGGGTATGAGGTGATGATATCTTATCTCTCACAATCATTGATAGGTGTTGCTGTAGGAAACCTGTGGATAAAATATCTTAGAATTGTCAGGAATTCTTTACAGCAAACAAATACAAAAAAGGGTTAAATCTTAGGGTAGGCCCATAATTTTATTTATATGGATTTTTTTATAATAATTGTTTGTCTGCTGCTGCTTATAATTTTGATATCCTATTTTAAAATTGATACTTTTTTGGGATTTATCATGGTATCAATTCTGGCGGCTATCTGGCTGGGAATTCCTTTTAAGAATATTCCTAAGGTTATTGATAAGGGAATCGGAGATGTTTTAGGTGATCTTACCCTTGTTATTGTATTGGGAGCAATGCTGGGAAAATTGGTGGCTGTAAGTGGAGGTGCAAAAAAGATTGCAGATGTAATGGTAGGGATATTCGGAACAAAAAGGATCCAATGGGGCCTTATGGTGACGGGATTTATAGTAGGTATTCCTCTGTTCTATGGAATAGGATTTATTTTATTGGTTCCTATTATATTTTCTGTAGCTTATCAGTATAAATTATCTGCGGTATATATTGGATTGCCTATGTTGACTTCATTATCTGTAGCCCATGGTTTTCTTCCTCCTCATCCGTCTCCGGTTGCTTTAATTTCAATATTTAAGGCAGATATGGGAAGAACTTTAATATTGGGAATTCTGATTGCCCTTCCAACGATTATCATTGCAGGTCCGTTATTTAGTAGAACACTGAAAAATATTAAAGCAGGCCCTATGAAGTTCTTTGAAGCGGAACAAATTGACAGTAGATATTCTGTTCCGGGAAAACTGAACAGTTTTATAACGGCGACATTACCTGTATTTCTACTGATTATATTTACGGTTGTACAGAATGTTCCTATGAAGGGAAGCAATATCAATAATGTATTTTCATTTATTGGAGCACCTTCTATAGTTATGTTTTCAGTAATAGTTGTGGCTACTTATACTTTGGGAATAAAGCAGGGAAGGTCTATGTCGGAAGTAATGGGTATTTATGGTGATGCAGCGAAAGACATTACGGGTATTTTGTTAATCATAGCAGGTTCAGGAATATTTAAAAATGTCATGGAAACAAGTGGAGTAAGCAAGGAGCTGGCTCTTACCATGAAGAATCTTCCCATTCCCCCATTGGTGTTAGGATGGATGATAGCCGGTATATTGAGGGCATGTATAGGTTCAGCTACAGTAGCAGCACTTACGGCAGCAGGAATTATTTTACCATTGGCAATAGACTCAGGAGTGGATCCAAGTCTGATGACTTTATCAATCGGATCCGGAAGTTTAATGTTTTCCCATATTAATGATTCGGGATTTTGGCTGTTTAAAGAGTATTTTAATTTAAATATAAAAGATACGCTCAGGTCCTGGACTCTAATGGAAACTATTATTTCAGTTATTGGGCTTGCAGGAGTTCTGATCCTTAATGAAGTCTTATAAAATGTATCCGTCTTAATATTATATAAAGAATTATGATTGAAAAACAGAACTACAGCTTTGTATTTATGGGAGTTTCAGGAAGTGGAAAATCTTCTGTAGCAGAAGCTGTTGCAAAAAAATTAAATGTTCCTTTTTTAGATGGGGATTTTTTGCATCCCAGAGCCAATATAGAAAAAATGGCTTTGGGTCTGCCTTTGAATGATGAAGATAGAATTCCTTGGCTGCAAACACTGAACTCCGCTATTTACGCCATGCAACGTACACATGCTATTTCAATACTTGTATGTTCGGCTTTAAAACAAACATATCGGAATATGCTCAGAGAGGGTAATGAAGGTTTATATTTTATTTATTTACAGGGTAATTTTGATGTAATCGCTGAACGCTTAAAAAATAGAAACGGGCATTTTTTTAAAGCTGAAATGCTGAAATCACAATTTGATGCTTTAGAAGAACCCGTAAATGATCATAATGACATAGGCTATATATCTATTGATAAACCCTTAGAACAGACTATAGAGGATGCACTGGACTTTATCAATGGAGTATTGAATAAAAAATAATAATATAATGTTATTTTTCTGTATTTACTAAATCAGCTGTTCCGGAACTGTTACAAACGACTTTTTCAGGAGGTGAAACAAGCATGCAGTCGGAAGTGATACTGTATCTTTTATTATACTCTGCTTCTTTTTTAGTGTATTCTTCAATTTTAGGAAGAAGTTCTGCTTCCAATTTTTTAGGATAAGTAATATAGAACTGAGGCCCTCCGCAGGCTTTAGAGCCCATGGGAGAAAATGTCCATTCTTCAGGGTCTGTACATTTTTCTTTAGAAACTTTAGTTTCAATTTCTGTTCTTAAACTGGTCAGTACAGCATGATCAGATTTCTGGCTCTCATCATCAAAGGGCCTTTCAGAAATATCTTTAGGTAAATTGGAATTGATATTTTTAGCAGTACCACATGATACTAACACTAAAGCCATACATATGGTAATGACAGATGCTTTCATACAATGCTTTTCATGGATTATTTTTTTGTAAAGTCAAAATGTATGCCGTTACTATAATTTCAAAAACCTTTTCCGTAATTTTGAGGCGATGAACCATCATTTTTTTGATTTAATAGAGCATACCAACAGAAGTGTATTTCTTACCGGAAAGGCAGGAACAGGAAAAACTACTTTCCTGAATGATTTCGTGAAAAGGACAAAGAAAAAACATATTGTAGTTGCTCCTACGGGAATTGCTGCAATCAATGCAGGAGGGGTTACCATTCACTCGATGTTTGGATTGCCTTTAAGAACATTTTTACCAACTACGGAACGTATTGATGGTAGTCAGGCTATGAATATTGCTGACCTGATGCCTCATTTTAAATACAGAAAAGATAAACTTAAGCTTTTAAGAGAAGTAGAAATTATCATAATCGATGAAGTTTCTATGTTACGTGCCGATGTTCTGGATATGATGGATTTCTCTTTACGTTTTATCAGGAGGAATAATCAGAGGTTTGGAGGGGTACAGATGCTTTTTATCGGAGATTTGTACCAGTTGCCGCCGGTGGTAAGAGATGAATATCTTCTTAAACAATATTATCAGTCACCTTTCTTTTTTGAAAGTCATGCTATAAGAGAGATACCTTTAGTCACTATTGAATTGACCAAAGTTTACAGACAATCGGATGAAGAATTTCTGGACATCTTGAATGCAATCCGTGACGGTGATGTAGCCAATATCGATTTTGAATATTTGAATAAAAGATATGATCCTGAATTTGAAGCGGGAAGAGATTCTTATGTTTATTTGTGCTCGCATAATAAGATGGCAGATGAAATCAATCAGGAAAAACTGAAAGATATACAATCAGCTGCATCTACTTATGAGGCTAAACTCTTTGGTGAATTTAAAGAAAACCAGTTTCCTAATGAGCAGTTTTTAGAGCTTAAAGTGGGAGCTCAGATCATGTTTATAAGAAATGATATTTCTCCCGATAAGAAATATTTTAACGGAAAACTTGGTGAAATATCTTCTTTGGATGAAAATGAGATTCGAGTAATTCTTGAAGGGAGCGAAAGAGAAATTGTTGTAAAAAGAGAAGTCTGGGAACAGAAAAAATATTTTCTGGATACTGATAAAAATATTAAAGAAGAAGTATTGGGAAGCTTTGAACAGTTTCCAATAAAACTGGCATGGGCAGTTACCATTCACAAAAGTCAGGGATTAACTTTTGACAAAGTTATTATTGATGCCGGAAAAAGTTTCACTGCCGGTCAGGTATATGTTGCGTTATCGCGTTGCAGAACTTTAGAGGGTATCGTCTTAAAATCTAAAATCACACCGGAAGTTATTTTTAAAGATAACAGAGTTTTAAAATTTCAGGGAGATACTATAGCAAATGACCATGTAGAAAGTATTTTGAATCAGGAAAAATATGATTACAGCATCAAAAAGGTTCTGAGAACTTTAGATAGTCTGTGGCTGCTAAACGAAGTTGAAAATTGGAATAAATTATCTGTTTCCACAAAAAGTGTTGATCACGTTAAAACCAATCAGCTCTATCTGCAGCTTAAGCATGAGATCATTCAACTTGGGAAAATTTTTGAAAAGCTTGAACGAATTTTATTTCAAAAGGTTGAGCATTTCATTAATCAGAAAGAAGAATGGTCAGAAATTGAAAATAAGACCAAAGGAGCTGTCAATTTCTTTTTTATAGAAGTCAGAGATAAAATTTTTAATCCATTAAAAGAGTTTTATGCTGAAATAAAAGGAACTAAAGGACTTAAGCAATATAATGAGGATTTCAAAAACTGGCTTGAAGATGTTGAAGAATACCTTAATAGCCTGAAAGAAGCTCATTTACTGGACACTAAGCTGTTAGATGAAAAGAATGATAAGGAAGTCAGCCTTAAAATAGCAAAAGTTCCATCTCAGGTTCTTACATTTCAATTGTTTGAAGAAGGAAAAACCATTGCTGAAATTGCTTTGGAAAGAGGATTGGTAAAAGAAACTGTGATCGGTCATCTGGCTAAATTTGCCGAACAGGGTTTATTAGATATTTCCAGAGTTATTACTTCTGATAAAATTACAGTGTTTGAAAAAGAATTTAAAAAGGGTTCGCATACAAGCCTTACCGAATGGAAAAGTGCCTTGCCACCAGATTTCGAATTCAATGAAATAAGAATTTTACTCAATCATTTCAACTACAAAAAAAATAGCTAATAGTAAAGGATATTCAATAGTTTTTTCATCTGATAATTAATTATACTTATCAATTTAAAAAAGAAAGGTAAGCTGATTGAAAGGCTTAACTTTGTTATGTATATAAAATCGAGAGAAATGAAAAACTTCGAATTATCCGTTTTGGACCTTGCTCCCGTGAAGCAGGGAAAAAACATTCATGATACTTTTCAGGACAGTTTATCCCTTGCTAATCATACAGAGAAATTAGGGTATAAAAGATTCTGGCTGGCGGAACATCATAATATGGCAAGTATTGCCAGTTCTGCCACTTCTGTTTTAATAGGATTTATAGCGAATGGAACCAAAACGATCAGAGTCGGTTCCGGAGGTATAATGCTTCCTAATCACAGTTCATTAGTTATTGCAGAGCAGTTCGGAACACTGGAGTCTCTTTTTCCGGGAAGAATAGATTTAGGATTGGGGAGAGCACCGGGAACTGATGGCTTAACAGCTAAAGCACTGGGAAGAAATCCGATGATTATCAATGAGCAGTTTCCCAGACAGATTCTTGAACTTCAAAGGTACTTTTCAGAAGAAAATTCTGATGCCTTAGTACGTGCAATTCCCGGAGAAGGATTAGATATTCCTTTATATATGCTGGGTTCAAGTACAGATAGTGCCTGGCTGGCTGCGGAATTAGGACTGCCTTATGCTTTTGCCGGACATTTTGCCCCTGAGCAAATGGAAATGGCATATAAAATCTACCGGGAACATTTTCAGCCTTCTAAACAGCTGTCTGCTCCTTATATTATTGCTTGTGTAAATGGAGTGGCAGCTGAAACCTCAGAAGAAGCTCACTGGCTTTCCACTACTTTATATCAGGCATTTATCAATATCCTCAGAAACGACAGAAAACCTTTTTCTCCTCCTGTGGATGATATAGATGATATCTGGTCTCCAATGGAAAAGGCAGGAGTATTACAGAAATTAAGATATACCTTTATTGGAAATCAATCAGAAATAGAAGAACAGGTTAAAAGTTTTCAGGAAAAATTCAATGTGGATGAAATAATGGTTAATTCTCATATCTACGATCATCAGAAAAGATTGGACTCTTACGAAATCATCAATAAAGCGGCAAAGTCTTTGTTTAAGGAGTAATAAACTTTTTGTATTAATTGGCAGATGCTTATTTTGTAAGTATCTTTGTGTAAATTTTAAGTAAAAATGTCTGAAATTAAATTAAATACTATTCCTGAGGCTATTGAGGACCTTAAAAATGGTAAAATAATTATAGTGGTAGATGATGAAAACAGAGAGAATGAAGGAGATTTTCTTTGTGCTGCCGAACTTACAACTCCTGAAATTATTAATTTTATGGCTCTTCATGGACGAGGGCTGATTTGTATGCCGCTTCCCGAAAAAAGATGTGATGAATTAGGATTGGATATTATGGTAAGCAGAAGCAGTGATCCTAAAGAAACTGCTTTTACGGTTTCTGTTGACCTTTTGGGAAATGGTACCTCCACAGGAATTTCTGCAGGTGACAGAGCTAAAACTATTTTGGCTTTAATGGATGAGAATTCGAAACCTACTGATTTCATGAGACCCGGACATATTTTTCCTCTTCGTGCTAAAAGAGGAGGCGTTTTAAAAAGAGCCGGACATACAGAAGCTGCTATTGATCTTACTCAGTTAGCCGGTTTAAAAGAAGGTGGAGTGATCTGTGAGATCATGAACGAAGACGGAACAATGTCCCGTTTACCGGAATTATCTGCTTTTGCACAAAAGCATGATATGAAGATCGTTTCTATTGAAGATCTGATTCATTATCAGCTTAAGAAAGGAAATCTTATTGAAAGAATTGAGGAGAGAAAAGTAAAAACCTATTATGGTGAATTTGATTTTTATGCTTTCAGAGAAACGTCCAATGAGCAGATCCATTTTGCATTGACAAAAGGAACATGGAATCCTGATGAATCTCTTTTAGTAAGAGTACAATCTTCAGATTCTTATTTCGATGTACTGACCAGACTTAATAATGGGGAGAAACCCTTATTGGAGAAAGTAACCGGAATGATTAATGATGAGGGAAAAGGAGCGGTTATTTTTATTAATAATGTTTCCAGTTCTGAACATACCCTGAGAAAACTACAACAGTTTTTGAATTATCAGGATGGGCAGGAACAGCGTCCTACTTTAGCTTATAACTATAGAGATTATGGTATTGGAACACAGATTCTGAAAAATCTTGGGGTTAATAAATTCAAAGTTATTACCCAAAATACGGACGTAAAACCTCAGATAGGTGGATACGATGTTGAAGTGACCGAAATGGTACAATTATAAAGAAAATGGCTTGATATACTCAAGCCATTTTTATTTCTTCAAAGTTTCTGAAACCGTTTAAGAAATCTTTGATGTTCATTCTTTTCTTACCTTCAAGCTGAAGTTCCAGTGGATAGTAAACTCCATCAGAAGTATATATTTTGAAATTATTCTTTGAAATTTCTAAAGAACCTGCCGGATGATTATTATGGGTAATCTCATATCGGCCGCTATAGATCTTTAATCCTTTTTCTTCTTTTCCGATTTTTAAACTGGTAAAAGCTGAAGGATAAGGTGACATGCCCAAAATAAACTGATGAACAGTCTCGGAAGGAGACTTCCACTTGATTCTGGTGTCTTCTTTGAAAATTTTATAGGCATTCTTGGGGTTTTCAACTGGTGGCTGAGGTTTTTCCTGAATATTGTCTTCAGCCAGACCGTCAAGTGTTTTAACTACTAACTTACCACCTATTTCCATCAATCTGTCATGTAAACTTCCTGCATTTTCATCAGGCAGGATATCAATTTCCTCTTGGAGGAGAATATTTCCTTCGTCGATTTTTTCATTGATAAAAAAAGTAGTAGCTCCTGATTTTTTCTCTCCGTTGATGATGGCATAATTAATTGGTGCAGCTCCTCGGTAATCAGGAAGAAGGGAAGCATGGAGGTTGAATGTTCCCATTGGTGGCATTTCATAAAGTACTTTCGGCATCATTCTGAAAGCAACAACCACGAAAACATCAGCATTAAGATTTCTTAGCTTTTCAAGGAATTCAGGATTTCTTAGCTTTTCAGGCTGGAAAACAGGAATTTGATTGGCTACGGCATATTCCTTTACAGGAGATTGGTGAATTCTCTGACCACGTCCGCTGGCTTTATCAGCAACAGTTACTACTCCAACTACCTGATGATTGGATTTATGAATAGCTTCCAATGAATTTTTGGCAAATTCCGGAGTTCCCAGAAAAACGACTTTTAATGATTTCATAGTACAAAGATAGGAGTCTTTTAGGTAATTAAGAAAGTTTTATCCTTTTTCAAAATCATATGAAGTTTGCTTTGTAATAATTTAAGCAATAGTGTAGGTCCTGAAATTCAACATTTTTACTTTTCCGGAATCTAAAAGAAAAATAAGATTTTCCAGAATATTTTCTTTAGGATGATAGCTTAACTGTACAGAAAGTTCTTCAATGGTAGAAGGCTTCTGACTTAATAAACTGATGATTTGAGCGGAGATATTTTTTCCGAAGATAGATTGCTTGTTTTTTTCACATACGGAACACTGACCACAATTTTTGGAATTCTTTTCTCCGAAATAGGAGAGGATGAGTTTCATTTTACAATAGTCATTATTCTCTGTATAGAATTTCATTTCTTCCCATTTCTGAATTTTATTCTTTTGGATGTGTTCAAAAAGCTTCCAATAGGTATTGTTGGTAGCTCTTTCATCACGAGGTTTCAAAAATTTAATGCTGCTCAATGCTCCATCTACATATTCAAGATAATTTTTTTGCTGCATTTCCTTTAGCCTCTCTTTGATTAAAGGAATGCTTACATTCATTTTATTACTTAAAGCCTGTTCACAGAACATTACTTTATGGGTAGAAATTCCGGATATATTTCGAAACAAAAGTTCAATAAAATAAGCATCTTTCTGTGGAAGCTGATCTATTTCGTCAGGTTTTAAAAGTAATTCTAAAGAAGACAGACTTTTGTAGTGATTATAAAATATGATTTCCTGATTGTGTAGAAAGTTGAGAACATTATTGATTTTTGAATAAGATAATTTGGTGAAATTCTGTATTCCTGCGGTATTCAATTGAAATATTTTTTCAGGCATTTCATATTCAGCAATCTGAAAAATAGAGTAGAGGTAGCTGATGATTCTTTGAAATTCTGACTTATTGGGAATCTGATTTTTTAATATCTGATCGAAGTTTAAAATTTCTTGTTGATTCCAAAGCATAAAAGCAAAACTTTCTTTCCCATCTCTTCCGGCTCTTCCTATTTCCTGATAATAATTTTCTAATGAGGAGGGAGGTGAAAAGTGAATTACAAAACGAACATCATCTTTATCAATCCCCATTCCAAAAGCATTAGTTGTAACTAGAACATGATTTCCACTATTCTTCCAAAAATTTTGCTTAATATTCTTTTCTTTAACACTTAGTCCGCCATGAAAATAATCAATTCTCCAGCTCAGTCCATTCTTTTTAAGAAACTCTCCTAATAATTCTGCGTCTTTTCTTGTTCTTACATATATAATACCTGAATATTGAGTATAAAAGTTAAATATATCAAAAATTTTTTGATATTTATCGGAAACTTCTTCCGTAAAGATCTTAATGTTTTCTCTTTTAAAACTTTTCTGAAATATTTTAGGATTCTGAAGCTCAAGCTTAGTTTTTATTTCTTCGAGAACTTTTGGGGTAGCTGTAGCTGTTAATGCAATACAAGAAATTCCCGGATGATTTTTTCTGAATTCTTTTATATTCTGATAGCTGGGTCTGAAGTCCTGTCCCCATTCAGAAATACAATGTGCCTCATCCACCGCTATGAAAGATAGCTGGATTTCTTCGATATTTTGAAGGAATTGTTGATTGCTTACTCTTTCAGGAGAAATATATAAGATTTTGGTTAATCCATCCTTACACCGGTTATATATAGTTTCCGCATCATATTCATCCAATTCAGAGGATAAATATTCAGCTTCTATACCTCTTAATTTTAATTGGTTTACCTGGTCTTTCATAAGTGCTAAGAGTGGTGAAATTACCAGGCAGGTTCCCTCTTTAAGAAGAGCAGGTAGTTGATAACATAAAGATTTACCGGCTCCGGTGGGCAATAACACCAATGTATCTTTCTCAGTAATAATGGAATTGATAATTTCCTCCTGAGTATCTCTAAAAGCTGTATAGCCCCAGAAATGTTTAAGGGTATCATATTTGAGCTGCTGAAAATCTTTTGAAGAAATCATAGGGTAAAAATAAGGAAAAGTATGCTAACAAAAAAAGTCACGCTATTGCGTGACTTTAAAAATATATTAATAATAAGTTTATTATTTTGCTTCGAAGTATACTCTTCTGTTTGCTCTGTTTTTCCATTCAGGACATTTAGAAGTAGGATCACATTCAGGGTATTTAAGATCTGTTTTACCTTTACCGATTGAATTTAACTTAGAAGATTCTACACCATTTTTGATTAAATAGTTTTTAACACTATTTGCTCTTCTTTCAGATAGTTTTTGGTTGTAAGCAGCGGTACCTTTTGCATCAGTAGCTCCGATTACGTTATAAGAACCATTTGAAGAGTTGATGTAGTTAACTGCATTGTTAAGGATTGGTGTGTTAGAAGGTAAGATTCTGTCAGAATCAAAATCAAACTCGATTCCTTCTAATGATCTTTCTTCTTCTTTAACAACTCCTGGAGTTACGGTAGGACATCCGTTGTTTTCAACTGGTCCTGGAACAGTAACACATTTGTCGTAAAGGTCGATAACACCATCTAAATCTGTATCAAGAGCTACACCAGCACCATCAACTCTTGCTCCTGCAGGAGTATCAAGTTGTCTATCCCAATCGTCGCAAACTCCATCATTATCAGCATCTCCTTTTTTACAAACTTCGATATCTTGGTTTTTATCAGCCAAAACATCTAGCTTATAATAAATCTCTTGTAATGGGTCATGCCACATAAGGTGAGATTCGTGTTTTCCTAATTTTAGGGAAATACCTAAAGTTGCGTTAACGAAGTTATCAGAAGTGTTCTCTTCACGTTGGTTGATAGCGCTATATTGTTCACCACCACCATCAAATGAATCATCACCTGTGATTACATACATTACTCTACCTTCGATATCAATTCTCTTGTTTACTTTGAATTTAACCCCGGCACCAGCCTGACCAAATAAAGAACCTAGTTTGAAAGGTTTTACTTCAGTCATTAAGCTTTGTCCTGCAAGGTTTTTCTGATACGCTCTGTATGCTAAAGTACCAACACCTGCATAACCGTGGATAGCCCATCTGTAAGTAGAATGATTGTCAACTCTTCTTAATAGGTTTGAGAAGTTAACATCTCCTAATAATGAAATCGCATCATATTGAGTTCTACCTGCTACTTGTTCAGAAGCTGAAACATTGGTAGGAACCGCATCTTTAGTGTTGAACCAACCTTGTCTTGTTTCACCTCTATCATATTGCAATTTCAAACCAAATGCATGAGTAATTGCTTTATCGATACTGATATACGCTGAATAACCAAAAAGGTTTTTCCCGTTACCGTTCTTTATAGATGTTAAATCAGCTGACTGAAGTAGCGGAGTACCAGCCCCTATTGAGATTGACCAATCGTTGAATCTTTTTGAACTATTGGTGAAAGGGGTTACATTGGCAGAACCGGAAGAAAATGTATTAGGATATTCTCCATTTGAAACTGCCGTTGAGTCTTGTGCATAACTAGCTGTAGGTATAGCTAACGCTAATGCGACAATTGCTAAACTTAATTTCATAGTGTATTTTTTATTTAGTTAATTAAATGATTTTATTTTTCTTTAAAAGCAATTTGTTTTGCTTTATTTCATTTTGACACTATTACTGCTTATTTTACAGGACATCCATTATTAGATGCAGGTCCCGGAACAGTAACACATTTATCGTATAAGTCAATAACTCCGTCAAGATCCATGTCTAATGCAACTCCGGCACCATCAACTCTTGCTCCAGCAGGAGTGTTAAGTTCTCTATCCCAGTCATCACAAACGCCATCGTTATCATTATCACCTTTTTCACATACTACTAAATCTGAAGTAGAGTTTTCTACAACGCTCATTCTGTAGTAAGTTTCTTGCAATGGATCATGCCAAGCTAAATGAGATTGGTGTTTTCCTAGTTTGAAAGATACTCCTAAGTTTACGGTCCACATATTATCGGATCTTGAATCGTCAATCATGTTATACTTAGAAACTTTTGAACTTGGATCGTAGTCTTGAGGACCAGCCCATCCACCACCATCAAACTCGTCATCACCACTGATGATGTACATGGTTCTAGCTTCGATGTCAATAAGTTTTGAAACTTTGAACTTCAGACCCAATCCGAATTGGTAATAAAGTGAATTGATGTCAAGGTCTTTTTTGATGAATAAAGGAATTCTCTTAGGGTTGTCACTCCATCTGAACTCATTGTTGTCATGAAGAGATGTTTTGTAACCCATGAAACCTAAACCTGCATAACCATGGAATGCCCATCTGTAAGGAGAATGATTATCTACTCTTCTTAATAAATTAGAAAAGTTAACATCCCCTAATAAAGCAATCTGATCATACTTTGTAGTAGCTGTTCCTACACCAGCAAGTACTCCGGCATCACCGTCTAGCTGTGCTTTTTGTTTAGTTTCTCCTCTTTGGTAAGCAAGGCTTAATCCAAATACGTGAGAAATTTGCTTGTCGATGCTTACATAAGAGTTATATCCCCAGTTAACCTTTTTGTCATAAATTGATCTAAGGTCTGAGTGTACCATAAATGCAGCACCACCACCAACTGATATTGACCAGTCGTTAAATCTTCTAGCCTTGTTGTCGAAAGGTTGGACATTGGCTGAACCTGAGGAAAAAGTATTAGGATATTCGTTAGAATTAACGGTAATACTGTCCTGAGCATAAGTAGCAATAGGCAAAGCGGCCAATAATAATAAACCTAATTTCATACAATATGTTTTATGTTTTATGTTTTGTATTAGATAAAATCTTTCAATAACTTTTTTGAAAA
>NZ_JALAHD010000075.1 GCF_022712095.1 Chryseobacterium sp.
CTGTTTTTACTTTATTAATATCTATTTTTGTAATTCTGTTATTTTTATGCACACCTCTCATTGCAACAGCTTTATCTAAGATTCCAGGATAAAGATCCAGATAGTAGGACAATCTGATCAAGAATTCACTATCTTCATGCATTCTTAGATGGTATTTAAATAAAGTTTTCATTTTCTTTAAAAGGGAAACTCTTCGAATTGTCAGGGTATCAATGCTGAATAAGCCAAAACTCCCTAACATGAATAATTGTCCGGGAAAGACATCCTTTGGGCTATGTCTTTTATAAATAGTAGTAAGATTATTTTTAAACAGTTCATAATATTGATCTTTAGCTTCGTCGGTATAGTAGTGTACACCCAAGGCTCCGTAAACACCTTCAACTTCTGAGTTTTTAAATAGTTCTTTTTCTGCATCAAAACGATTTGAACAATAATAATCATCAGCATCAAGAAATGAAATGAAATCTCCTGTAGCTTTTTCAATGCCCAGATTACGGCTTGCTGATGCACCATGATTTCCCTTGTCAGGGTGTTGAAAAAGTTTTACGCGATCATACTTTTCTGCTAATTCTTGGCAGACTTGAAGTGCATTGTCAGGAGATTTGTCTTCTATTAAAATAACTTCATGGACCTCCTTAAATTTGAGGGCAGATTCTACTGCCTTGGAAATATATTCTTCAGCATTATAAACTGGAATAATAGTAGAAATTTTCATAATTGTCTGTGATAGTTGAAACGATATTTAGTCTTAAGTATTTTTGGATTTTTGATGGACTCAAAAAGTATATTATAATATTTTGAAAATCCGGTTTTTAAAGAGAGATCAAATGATTTATAGCTCAGATAGATCCTCTTTTTATATTCGCTGGGAATATGGTTTGAAGATGCCCAGTCGTACAAAGATTTCCAATAGATATATTGCCTTTCGTTATACTGTGGCGAATATTGTACAATCTTGGTAATTCTATTGTCATCATGTACTCCACGCATAGCAACAGCTTTGTCTATGACTCCGGATTTCAGATAACAATGATAAGCTAGTTTAATAATAAAATCTGAATCCTGATGAACGCGGAGATTCTCATTAAATCTTAAATGATGGGAATCAATGGCAGACTTTCTTATAGTAAGCGCATTGAGGTGAAAAAAAGTGCCGAAAGTCTTAGGTGTTAAACCTAACAGCCCCCTGAACACTTCTTCCCCTTCTGCATGATATTGTACTGTGGTAAGGGTATTATCTTTAAATTTTGATTGATATTCCTGTTTGCCTTTTTCGGTTAGGTATTCAATACCTATAGCACTGAAAACACCTTCGATTTTGGAATTTTTAAAGATTTCTTTCTCGGATTCGAACCTGTTGGAAAGATAATAATCATCAGCGTCCAGAAAAGTGATGAAATTACCTGTTGCCTTTTCAATTCCTAAGTTTCTTGAAGCTCCCGCTCCATGGTTTTCTTTATCCGAATGTTGAAATAATTTGACCTTTGTATATTCTGTTGCTAATCTTTTACTTATTTCTAGGGATTTATCTGTAGATTTATCCTCAATTAAAATAACCTCCTTAACCTCTTCAAATTGAATGGCCGATTTTACAGATTTCTCTAAGAACCGTTCTGCATTGTATACAGGGATTATAACAGAAATTTCAAGCATTACAGAATATTTTGATTGTTATGGGCCCAAAGGGCAAGTTGTAGTAAATTCCAGTGTCTGTGATCTTTGTTCAAGAACTTTTGGGTAGTTTTAAAATCAATATAATTGAAGACCTTTTGGTCAGGATTTTTCAATAGATCATTAGAAAGATTAATCAGATTATCTTCCTCAAACCAACTTTCTACACTCATCCCGAATCCCTGTTTATGCCGGTTTCTTATTGTTTCCGTCCAATAAGAACCCATCGCTTCACGAAGGATGATTTTATCATTGTCGTTGGTTAATTTTAATTGCTC
Organism: Chryseobacterium sp.; assembly: GCF_022712095.1. Taxonomy (GTDB): domain Bacteria; phylum Bacteroidota; class Bacteroidia; order Flavobacteriales; family Weeksellaceae; genus Chryseobacterium. Next base: position 1,950 of record NZ_JALAHD010000075.1, read on the forward strand.
AGGAAGCTGAATACAAAATTCGGCAAAATCAAGATCCAGAAATGGAGTTCTTACTTCTAATGAATTAGCCATAGCCATTCTGTCTGACTTTACCATCATATTTCCCGGAACATAGCCTTCCAAATCAACTCTCATGATATCATTTAAAGAATGGGGATTAGGATTGAAACTGTAAGGTTGCAAATAATTGGAGAAAACTCCTAAAGCTTTTTGTTCCTCTTTATTGAAAGAATTTCTCACAAAATTCTGATGGAAATCCAGAATAGAATTATGTTCTAAGTTTTTCTGAGTAACAAAGGAAGTTTGTTTTAAATTCTGATAGAGTCTCAAACCAAATTTAGCAATGATATTTTTATAACTGAAGTGGTTTCTTAATATATTCTCAACCCTGTAAAAATCATACCCTCCAAATAATTCGTCACCTACATCACCTGAAAGAACGACGGTAAGATTTTTCTTGGCATTTCTGCAAATTTCAAAATGCGGAATAAAAGAAATATCTGCAAACGGCTCATCAAAGAAAGGTGAGATCTTTAGCAGGGAATCTGCCAGATCCTGTTTTTTCTCATGAACTTCAATATGGTTGGTTTGATATTTTTCTGCAATTTCTTTGGCATATTTCAGTTCGCTGGATTCGTGATCATATCCAAAGCTTATCGTTGTCTGTCGTGGTAAGAATTCTGCAACTAATGCGACAATAGAAGAGGAATCCAGGCCACCACTCAGGAAGCTCCCTACCTCTACATCAGCGATAAGTTGTTTTTTAACAGCATTTTTCAATAAATAGATAAATTCTTCTTTAGCATCAGAGAGGCTTATATTTCTGTCCTTGGCCGGTATGCTGTAGTACCTTGACACAGATACTTTCCCATCTTTCCATATCAGCTGGTGGGCAGGAGGCAGCGTGTAAATATTGCTGTAAATACTTTGATAAGAGCTCACATATCCATATTGTAAATAGTGAGCAAGGGCATCATTATTGACCTTTGGCTGAATTAATCCTGATGCAAGGATCGCTTTAATTTCAGAAGCAAAAATAAATTCATTATTGGGACCGACGGCATAGAAGAAAGGTTTTTCACCAAAACGGTCTCTAGCACAAAATAGCTGTTGTTTTTCTTCATCCCAAAGGGCAAAAGCAAACATTCCCGGAAGGTCATGAATAAGCTGCTCCTGCTTTCTTTGATACATGGCAAGAATAACCTCGGTATCTGAACTTCCGTGATAAGAATATTCTGAATATTCAGTTTTCAGAGTTTGATATCCGTAGATTTCACCATTTAAGACTATACATTCTTTTTTTGTGTTAGAAAACATAGGCTGTTTCCCATTTTCTGACAAGTCTATAATGGAAAGTCTGCGGTGTCCTAAAGCTGCATTTTCATAGAACTCAAGCTGTGCTGAATCAGGACCCCGATGCGCTATGGCATCAGTCATTTTCTGTATATTATCTTGGTAGTTTTTAGCATTATTTGCTATTATTCCAGCTATTCCACACATAATGATAATCTTTAAAGGGTAATTTTGTGCTTTGGTTTTCTAATGTTTAAATTTTTTTTTGATCATATTTTTTACAAGCATAGGTACTCTCTGCATATTATGCTGTAAAGATTTGAACTTATTGATTTTTAAATGATTTTCAGGGCTTATTCCGAAATCAGATAAATTAAGATCAAAAATACATTTGTTATTAAATGTAGAATTCATCAGGTTATGTTTGTGAATGATCTGGATGAACATCTCCTGGTTATCATAATGATTGACGTGTTGGTAATATCTGTAGTTATTATGATTTTCTTTGATTACGGTTCCAAAATCATCAATACTTTCCACTAAACTAACAAAAGGATTGGCTAGGGCATAATATTCCGTAACTATTGCTTCTGTCTCAGATATTTTTGTCAGTTGTAATCCTTTTCGAGGCTCAATGACCATATCGTGTACAGGCTTGAAATGATCATGTACCGCTTTTACAAAGTCTTTGTACAAAATATCATCATTGTCCAGATCACTACTGATAATATATTTTGTACTTTCATTGAAATAAGTGGGAATAATCTCCAGCAGTTGAGAATTCATTTCATCAAAATCCCTTACAAATACTGGAGTAAAAGGAGAAAACTCTGAAGAAATCTTATTAATGATCTTTTTATAATGATCTGAAGTATGTATGTCAAAAAAAACAAGCCAGATAAAATTTTTATTGGTTTGGTTTTTAAAAGAAGGCAGGGTATAAGTTTGAAATAATTTAAATCGATCTGCCAGCCATTCATCCGTCAGAGGTTTACTTCCTTCCCTTGTAATATCCCATCCTTGGGTAGGGACATTAAATCGGGTGGTAATTATATGTATAAATTCACTCATTTCAAC
>NZ_JALAHD010000004.1 GCF_022712095.1 Chryseobacterium sp.
ATTTCCTGTTCTTCCCTGACCTGTTCTGTATGCTGAGCCACTTCCTGAAGTATACACTGCATTATCTTCTGCACCAATGGCTACAGAGAAATAATATCCGGCAGCTCCTTTTTTGATTTTGAAATCCTGACCTCCGTAAAGGTTATAATTGATTTCGTCCTGAACAGACTGGGCATCCATAATACATCCGGTCCAGTCACCAAGGGTAGAAGTTTTTTTGTATCGTACACACCCTAAACTCTCATCATAAACAATAGTTCCTTCAGGTGCTTCATCCACCGGTACCCTCATACCCTGGGTAGTCGTTACCCCGTCATCATCAGTTTCAGTTATAGTGATAGTTTGAAAAGGATTATCAAAAGTTGTTACAGAAGGAACAACTCTAAGATTGGATTCATCACCAGCTGCATTTATCGTAGTATAAATACTGTCCACATCTACTTGTGTTACCTTAGGTAAAACCAATCCCATTGTATTTTTACCGTTTTTCTGGTTGATATCCACTTTCCCCTGAGGGGTATCTGTCCCGATTCCGAGCTGTCCGTAAGCCGGCAGTGCTAAAATCATAAACAGAGATGTATATATTATTTTTTTCATCTTTAAAATTATTTAATTGTAGGCATTATTTTTTGATCAACATAGGGATCGGAAGTGAAGTAAACCCGGTACTTACAGCTCCAAGCTGGTTGTAGTTCACACTTCCTGTTCCATATCCATATCCGCCACTGTTATCCACAGGATCTACTGTTTGAACCATCAAAGAGTGGCTTACTCCTATTGATGCCTGTTGGAATAATGTTCCTTCATAAATAGCTTTGCTGTACATTGGAACAAAACCTGTTAGATTTTCTCCTGAAGTTGTGTTAGTTCCGGGAGAATATTTAACTGTCGTAGTTCCGTTAAAGAATCCTAACCCTATACGTTGAGGCTGAGTATTACTTCCTGATGAATAGATATTTTTATTAGTAATCACAATACAAGATCCTGTGTTAGCTGCTGCTGCATCTAATCTTGAAACGGCAACATACACAATTTCTTCATCAGCTTCCAATCCTGCTCCGCTATTGATGGAAGAAGTAACATCTACCGGTGAAGCAGAAAATGTAGTAGATTCGGTACCATAAGCTCTTGTAGCTCCCCATGCGTATAATTTCTTTCCGTCAGCTGTTACTGCTAAACCATGATTACTTCCCATAGCCACTTGCTTGAACGTTTCCCCAGATAAAATCTGGGTGGGAGTAATATATCCTGAAGAAGCACCGGTTCCCAATCTTCCCTGAGCCTGGTTACCCCAAACGTATATCTTACCATCAGTAGTTAATCCTGCGGCAGAAAATCGTGATACCGAAATATCTTTCATAGTATAAGAAGATAAGTTTGGAATTGCTGTAGGAACCGTATAAGTATTAGCAACCGTAGTAGAGTTTATTCCGTTTGCCATTGTTCCTTCGGAGAAAGCCCCCATTCCATATACTTTACCATTATCCGCTAATACAAGAGAATTATTATACCCTGCTTCTACACGAACTGCTTTCACAGTTTCAGGCCATCCTTTAACTTTCATAGGAAACACTTTACTTCCATTATTTCCATGTCCTGTACGATAATAGGTTCCTGCTCCCCATGACCAAAGTTCTCCATTGGAAGTCACTGCCAAAGCATGATTATCTCCTGCCGAAATATCTATCGTTGTCTTAGCTAAAATAAGGGCATAAGTAGCTGTATTACCTGATGCATTTCCTACTCCTGTTCGCCCAACATTATTATATCCTGACGCATACACCGCATTATCATCTGCTCCCAATACTATCGAGAAGTTATTTCCAGCTGCTACTTTTTTCACTCTTACATTTAAACCTCCATACACATCATAATCAAAAAGCGTAGAAATAGATGAGTTGTCAACTAAACAATCCTGCCAGCTGTTATCACCATTTTTTACTCTTACACATTTATTACCAGCATCGTATACCAGAGTCCCTTCAATAGCAGCACCTCCGGAAGGAGTTAATACATTAGGAAGGCCTGTTCCGTCCAGTAATGTGTCTACTTTGGGCAGGATCAATCCTACATTTCTCGTTAAAGAGTCACTCTCTGTTCCATCTGCCGGGAACTGTCCTCTAAGGTGCAGAGCTCCTTTAACATCCTTTTCGCCAATTCCCACTTGCCCGAAAGCAAACATACTGGCAAGAATTAATGAGAATACATAAATTTTTTTCTTCATTATTTTAATTTTTAAACATAGTTTTCCTTGGTCACTGATTAATCGCATCAGCAACTTTATATTGATTTGTGAAATTTGAGCATGAATAAACCGACTGTTTTACAACAGTGATTTTTTAAGAATTGTGATTATTCATGTAATAAAGAACAGGGGGACCCCTTCTGTTATAATCGAAATATTGCTTGTTGTAGATTCTTAAAAAGCAATATGAGGAAATCTTTACCTTAGGTTCGATAAAGTTTTTTACAATTTTGTATTGGTAGTCTGAGAATGAAGCAAACTCATTGACATTATTGATTACTACCGCTGAAAAAGACCTGGTTCCTATATGATAAGCTTTATCCTCCCCTTTATCACGATAAGTCCAGGTAATATCAGGAGTTCTAAGTTTTTTCTCCTTCTTAGTAGCTTTTGCAAGCTTTACTTTTTCTTTCTTTGAAGTAGCATGAACTTCCTTCTTAGTTTCTCCGGATGACTTCTCCTGATATACAATTTTCGAGGAAGCAGAGGCTGTAAATTGTCCTGTTATTTTTGTACCTTTGACAACATAAATCTGAACATTTTCCCTTGCTTCAGAATCAATGGATGAAATCTTAGTTTTATCTGTATCACTTGAATGAATATAGGTCCCTTCACTTATTGTAATCTGAGTACCTTCTCCTAAATAGAGTTGAGACCACGCAGAAATAGGGAGAAAAGCAAACAAAGATAACAATCGGAACAGAATACTCTGTACCGATATACATAAGAATTTTTTTCCTGTTATCTTTATCATTGTGTGTTTTTATAAATATTGAATTACATATATTTTATAATATATTCAATTATTTATCAATCATTATTCATATTTGAATGATACAAATATAC
>NZ_JALAHD010000076.1 GCF_022712095.1 Chryseobacterium sp.
ATATTGATGAAAAGAGTATTAATGAATCAAATAGTTTAGTGATAAATAATAATATTAACCTTCCCATACAAGAACTTAATGAATCCCTTATAGAAAATAAAACTTATCAAGCTTTTACCTTTGATTTAGACACAATAAGTGAGGATTTATTACAAGATATAATTAAGTTTAAAGAAGGACAAGAGTTTAAAATAATCTAACTGATTAGATTAAGGAAATAGAAAACCACCGTAATGCGGTGGTTTTTGTTATTTATAGAGAAAAAAAATTACTATGTAAAGAATTTAGGGGATAAGAAATTGAATTGATTATATTTGTAAAAATGAAAGTAAAATCATGATGGAAAAGCTAAAGAGTTTACGAAAACAGCGGGGCTATACCTAGGAATATATGTCCAAGATTATCTCCACGGATGTATTCAATTACAGCCGTAAAGAAAGAGGCGAAGTAAGAATTTATGATGATGAATGGGAAAAGCTAGCCAAGGCTTTAGATGTTTCAGTGGAAGATATCAAGGAAGAAAGAGGTCCTAATATAGTACAGTATAACGATTTTCATGATCAGTCTGCCAATAATTATTATGAACAGTATATTAATATTCCCCATTCTGTTTTAGAAAACTTACAGGACTTTATTAAGATACTGAAGGAACAAGTTGGTACATTAAAAGAAGAAGTACAGCAACTAAGAACCAATAAAAAATAATATCTCATAAGTTTTTAAAAAGTAAAAAAAGAAAGCCCCCTCAATACCGAGACACCCTTATTTTTCTCCCTAATAAATATTTGACCTCTAAGAATTTACTTGAAATGAGTTATTTTCATAAAAATTTCATATTTTTGCAACCTAAAATTTTAATCAATAATGAAGGTTACCGCAAAAAACCATGATGATGTAAGTGCATTACTTACAGTGACATTGGAGAAATCTGACTACAAAGACAAAGTAGAGAAGCAATTGATTAATTATGCTAAAAATGCGCAAGTTCCTGGTTTCAGAAAAGGGAAAGTGCCTTTAAGTATGGTTAGAAAACAATATGAAGCAGGGATCGCATTTGAAGAGATCAACAAGCAGGTTTCAGATGCTTTAAATAACTACGTTAACGAAAACAAACTAAGATTAGTTGGACAGCCAGTTCCACAGCCTGTAAATGAATTTGATCATAATGCAGATCAGTTGGAGGTTGCTTTTGAAGTTGGTTATGAGCCTGACTTTACTATAGATTTGGCTAAATATGAAGCTCCTCACTATAAAGTAGAGGCTTCTGAAAAAGAAATCAATAAAAGCATAGAAAATATGCAGAAACGTTTTGCAGAACAGGTTCCGCAAGACAAAATTACTAAAGACTCTTACGTTGCTTTAGAAATTTCTCAGGTAGTGGAAGAAGATGCAGAAGGAGAGCACCACCACCATCCAAAGAATGTAACCATTACAGCTGAAAACAAAGAAGCTTTCAAATTGGTGAAATCTTTGAAAATGGACGGTTTTGTAAAAGTTTCTAAGGAAACCCTTCAGAGTGATGAGAACTTGGCAAAAGAATTAGGTTTCAGTAAAGAAGAAGCTGAGCATTTACACCATGCGGAAGTGGAAGTAAAAGTAAAAGATTTCTATAGCCTAAACCTGGCAGAACTTAACCAGGAGCTTTTTGATAAAGTATACGGAGAAGGAAATATAAAATCTGAAGAAGAGCTTAAAGAAAAAGTAAAAACTGAATTGGATGAGTATTTCCAGCAAAATGCTGATGTTCACTTTGTGAATAAAGTATTGGAGCAGGTTACTGAAAAAGAAGAAGTAAAGCTTCCTGAAGACTTCTTAGTAAAATGGTTAGTATTCTCTAATCAGAACATTCAGACTGAAGAGCAGGCAAAAGAAATTTTAAATGCAGAGAAAAATCAGTTAAAATACCAGATCATTGAAGGCAAACTGATGAATGACAACGAAGTTCAGATTGATTATGCTGATGTATTGGCTCAGGCTGAACAATTGGTAAGAAATCAGTTGGCTATATACGGTATCCACCATTTAGGAGATGAAGAAATTCAAAAATATGCTGTTGAAATGTTGAAAGATCAGGAGCAGGTAAGACAGATCTCTTCAGAAGTTGCTATGGCAAAATTAAAAGATATCATCCTTGAAAAAGCTTCTAAAAAAGAAACTAAAATTTCTCACGATGACTTCTTAGAAGAACTTAAGAAATAATTGAGTTCCTATATATAATTTAAAACCACCAGGATTCTGGTGGTTTTTTTATGGAGTACTGATTTTTATTTCAATCAATATTCCTATATTTACCCTCTAAATAAACTATATGAAAAAGATAATCGTTCCGTTTTTCTGTGCTGTTTTATTCTCTTCACCGGTAATAGCACAAAAAGCAACTGCTGCTAAGGCGGAAGTAACAAAAACGCAATTAACGCCTCAGCAGGTTATTGATAACTATCTTACTGCATTAGGAGGAAAAGATAAATTAGAAGCTGTAAAAACTACTATCACAGATAATACCCTTAGTGTTCAGGGAATGGAAATTTCTATGACCACTAAAAAGATGGGTAATAAGTTCAAATCTGTACAAAGTGTAATGGGGCAGCAAATGACTCAGCTTTTTGACGGTGAAAAAGGATATTTTGACCAGATGGGGAAGAAAATGGATATTCCTGCAGACAAGATCACTGAATTGAAAAAAGGAAAAACAGTAGATGCTTTAGGGTATGATGCAGCCAATTTTAAAACGGTTACCGTAGAGAAAATTGATGGTAAGGATTATAATGTTTTATCTTCGGATAATGGGAAATATTATTTTGATGCGGCTACTAATTTGCTTTATAAGTCAGAATCCAAAGAAGGAAACGCTACTATAAAGGCTTATATGACTGTAGACGGCTTGAAATTCCCATCGGAAATTGATGCAGAAGGAAACGGTCAGAAAATCACGATCAAGACAACTAAGGTAGTCATAAATTCAGGAGTAACGGAAGCAGACTTCAAATAGAAATACAACACTAAATAATAAACCCGGAAAATTTAATCTTCCGGGTTTTATATTATTATTAAGAACCATATTCTTTTTTCCATTCTTCAGCAGCTTCACTGAGAACCGTATAAAAATCCTCTCCGTATTTTCTGGTAATGGGAGTTTTTAAGAATTTATAAACAGGAACCTGTAATTCTTTTCCTAAAGTACAGGCATCACTGCATACATTCCATTCATGGTAATTTAAAGCCGTAAAAGTAGAATATTCCGTAACTCGGATAGGATAGAGGTGACAGGAAATAGGCTTTTGCCAGTCTACTGCTCCGTCTTCATATGCCTTTTCGATACCACATTTGGTAATTCCTTTTTCGTCGAAGGTCACATAAGCACATTCGCGGTCTTCTACCATAGGAGTAACGTACATTCCATCCATAGGGTCAGTAGTCCACATTCCCTGCTCTTCCAGAGCTTTTATGCCCTCTTGGGTAAGATAAGGTTTTATTTTGTCAAAAATACTGTCTAAAATTTCCAGCTCCTCTTTATCCAGGGGAGCCCCTACATCTCCTTCCACACAACATGCACCTTTACATTTGGAAAGGTTACAAACAAATTCTTCAGAAAATATATCCTCAGAAATTAATTTATCATCTATCTGTATCATAATCTTTTAAAATAATTGAAAATAAGTTCCTAATTTATAAGTAATCAAACTTAAAATAATAAGCCATAAGTTGACTTCTTTCATCCAGAATTTGGGTAAAAACCGCAGCATTCTGCTTAATATTATACTCGATGGAAAAGCCAGAAGCAACAGATATTCATAGCTTTTATTCATATATAAAATAATGGTGGTCAGCTGTGCCACAAAAAAAACAAGTAAGAATGTATATTTATACCGGCTTGTCGGGCTCTTTTTATTGTAATTCTTAAAATGATCATACACTGCATAGATGAGCATTAATGCAATCGGAATTAAAGGATATAATCCTGAGTAATCCGTTACCAGCGTCATTTTTCCAAATGGAAAATAATCTGTATTCCATGTTGTAAAACGGAAGAAAAACATAACAGAAAAGTAGCTGAAAGCAATAAGTATGATCCCTAAAAGAAACCTGAAAATATTTAAGCTTATCCTTTCTGAAGTAGCAATAACATGAACGATCACAAAAATAGCCATAGGCCATGTCGTTGGTAAAAAAATAAAATTTAATGCTACAATAGCACCTACAAGAACATAAGATTTCTTTCGGATATCTTCATCTGTACTGGTGAGGAGCAGTAAAAGAAATGAATTAGTGAGGAGTGCCACTGCAATTCCGATGTCTAAATTACCCGGATAAAGTCCAAATACAAAGAACGTATATAAAAATAAGGGCAAATGAGTCTGGTAATTAAGTGCAATGCTGTTAAAACAGAAATATCCCAAAGCAATTCCGATGAATGTAATTCCGGCAATTATCGCTTCGTAAGTGTTGAAATTCAGTATGTTAAATATTATTACTATTAAAAGAAGAAAACCAATATAAACAGGAATTGAAAAAATATTGCTTTCTTTTGAAA
>NZ_JALAHD010000077.1 GCF_022712095.1 Chryseobacterium sp.
AATGTATTCTGTGCAACGAAAAAAATTTAGAAAATATCTTATCTCAAATAATACAACACTTTGCATCAAATGATAATATTATCGATGTCAAGCGTTGGGAAAATAGCCTATATAAACCAACACCAACAATTATTGAAGCTGCACAAGCTTTATATAAAGGACACAATGTAAAAGAAATATCCAGAAATGATTCTGAAGCAATTAACCTTTCTAAAACCTCAGCAGTTATCCATAAAATTATAGACTATTCAAAAGCAAATAATAAAAAATCAATTTGTTTTCTAACAGGAGTTCCAGGTGCTGGTAAAACCCTTGCTGGATTAAATATTGCTAGCGAACGACAACATAAAGATGAGAATGAACATTCAGTATTTCTATCTGGTAACGGACCACTCGTAGAAGTTTTACGTGAAGCTTTAACTCGAGATAACATAGAAACAGCATTAAAAAATAATAAAAGGATAAAAAAACAAGATGCAGAACGTAAAGCAAAAAGCTTTATTCAAAACATTCATCATTTCAGAGATGATAATCTTGTTTCAGAAAAATCTCCTACTGAAAAGGTTATAATCTTTGATGAAGCCCAAAGAGCATGGCAGAAAGATCAAGTCTCTATTTTTATGAAAAGAAAAAAAGGGATAGAAAACTTTAATATGTCCGAGCCTGAATATTTAATAAGTGTAATGGATAAGCATATAAATTGGTGCTGTATTATTTGTCTAATTGGTGGAGGACAAGAAATAAATACTGGTGAAGCGGGTGTTTCAGAATGGATAAAATCTCTAAAAGAAAGATTTCAAAATTGGGATATTTATTTCTCAGATAAAATGTTATCTGATAATACATATTTATATGATCAAGAGTTATTAGATTGGATAAAGAATATAGGTCATATAGAGAAAGATTTACACCTCTCTGTTTCTATACGATCATTTAGGAGTGAAAAAGTGGCTTTATTAGTACAAAATCTTTTAAACAATAATGAAGTAAAGACATTTGAAATCTATCAATCTATAAGAGAAAATTATCCTATTCATATAACTCGTGATATAAGACTAGCCAGAAAATGGTTAAAAGAAATATCTAAAGGAACCGAAAGAATTGGAATTATTGCCAGTTCAGGGGCCAAAAGGTTACGTATGGAAGGTATTAATGTAAAAAATGAAATATCTCCAGCAAATTGGTTTCTTAATAATGAATTAGATATACGCTCATCATATTATCTAGAAGATATTGCTACAGAATTTGATATCCAAGGATTAGAAATTGATTATACCTGTGTAGCATGGGATATTAATATGTTCAATGATGGAGAATGGAATTTCCAAGAATTTAAAGGTTCAAGATGGAATAAAATAAACGAATCCAAACAAAAATACCTTATCAATTCTTATAGAGTTTTACTAACAAGAGCTAGACAAGGAATGATAATTTTTATCCCAACAGTTGATGATACTGATTGGACTAGACCACAAAACTTATATGATTCAACATTTAACTTCTTCAAGTCTTGTGGATTCACAGTATTAGAATGAATCTATAAACGATGGAAGTTCTTAAACAAATAATCCCTACATTTGTTAAGGAAATAGTTCTTTAACATACTTCATCAAACAGAAAAGGTTTTACTTAACGTAAATTAATAGGGAATCGTGTGAGAATCACGAGCTGTCGCGCAACTGTAAGTAACACACCAAAGGTTTTTATCCCAGTATATCCACTGCCAAAAGCGGGAAGGATGATAAAAACTGTTATAAGTCAGGAGACCTGCCTATTCTGAATGGACAATGCTTTCGCGGTCTGAAGCTTTCGGTCATACAGATGATACTCTAAACGTATCCCGTTAACAGGAAAATTACGTCCTTATTGTGTCATTTCGTTTCCAAAAAATTCTTTCCCGATTACATTGCGAAGCATTCTAAAGATCTTTTAAAATCATTGTTTAATTTAAAAGTTTAAAAGAACATGCGAACGCACATTCTTGGCTATCCGCGGATTGGTAGCAAAAGAGAACTCAAAAAAGCCTGCGAGCAATATTGGTCAGGCAAAACATCGTTACAGGAACTTACAGAAGTCGGAAAAGCACTTACCCATCAGCATTGGAAAATTCAGCAGGAAGCAGGTATTGATCTCATTCCCTGCAATGATTTTTCATATTATGATCAGGTACTGGATATGACTCTTACAGTAGGAGCTATTCCTGAACGTTATCAGGATATCATTTCAAAAGAATCCACTACGAAACTGGATCTTTATTTTGCGATGGCAAGAGGATATCAAAAAAACGGATTAGATATTACTGCTATGGAAATGACGAAATGGTTTGATACAAACTATCACTATATCGTTCCAGAATTCTATAAAAAACAGGAATTCAAACTATTTTCCCACAAGATCATTGAAGAGTTTACAGGGGCTAAACAAGCAGGAATTAATCCAAAACCGGTGATGATCGGATTAGTAACTTATCTGCTTTTAGGAAAAGAAAAAGAGGAAGGTTTTGATAAACTGGATTTAGCCCGGAAGCTTCTTCCCGTTTATACCGAAATTCTGAAAGAACTTGAATATCACGGAGCGGAATGGATACAATTCGATGAACCTTTTTTAGTTTTGGATTTAGATGACAAAGCTAAAGAAACCTATCAATGGGTATATACAGAAATAAGAAAACAATTTCCTAATTTAAAATTCATTCTTACCACTTATTTTGATGGCTTAAAAGATAATCTTTCCTTAGCCACTTCCCTCCCCGTAAATGCTCTGCATATTGATCTGGTACGATGTCCAGAACAATTAGATGAGGTCTTAAAAGCAATTCCGGAAAACCTAAGTCTTTCCTTGGGAATCGTGGATGGAAGAAATATCTGGAAAAATGATTTTGAAACATCTCTGAAGTTCATTGAAAAAGCAATTAATGTCATAGGAGCTGAAAGGATCTTTCTTGCACCTTCCTGTTCTTTGCTCCACACACCTTTTGATCTTGATCTTGAGAAGAATGAAAAAGTACTCTCTCCTGAAATCAAACAATGGATGGCTTTTGCTAAACAGAAAGTCAATGAAATAGTAGCACTTAAAGCTCTTGCTGAAGGAACTGCAGATTCAAAAATACAGGAACAATATATTGAGAATAAAAAGGCTATTGAAAACCGTAAAACTTCTCAGCTGATTCATAATAAAAATGTAAAGCAGCGCATAGAAGCCCTAACTGATAAAGATTCCCAAAGGAAAAATCCATTTAGCATCCGTAAAGAAATACAGCAGAAAATATTACAGCTTCCATTGTTTCCTACTACGACAATTGGATCCTTTCCACAAACTCAGGGAGTAAGACAATGGAGAGCAAAATTTAAAAATGGAGAGCTTACAGCTGAGCAATATGATATTCTACTCAAAAAGGAAATGGAGATCGCCATCAAATGGCAGGAGGAAATCGGAATTGATGTATTGGTTCACGGTGAATTTGAAAGAAATGATATGGTGGAATATTTCGGAGAACAGTTAGCCGGATTTGCTTTTACTCAAAACGGATGGGTACAGAGCTATGGTAGCCGATGTGTAAAACCTCCTGTTATTTATGGAGACGTGTACAGACCTAATCCAATGACAGTTTACTGGTCAGAGTATGCTCAGTCTTTATCAAAAAAATGGGTAAAAGGAATGCTGACAGGACCTGTTACAATTCTACAATGGTCGTTTGTACGTGATGACCAGCCCCGTTCCGTAACCTGTCAGCAAATTGCATTCGCAATCCGTGATGAGGTTCAGGATCTTGAAAAGGCAGGTATAAAAATTATCCAGATTGATGAGCCTGCTATCCGTGAGGGATTGCCTTTACGTAAAGCAGAATGGCAGGATTATTTAAACTGGGCCGTGGAGGCTTTTAAAATTTCAGCCAGTGGTGTGGAAGATTCCACACAGATCCATACGCATATGTGCTATTCCGAATTCAATGATATTATCCACAATATTGCAGCCATGGACGCTGATGTTATTACCATAGAATGCTCAAGAAGCCAGATGGAGTTACTCAATGCTTTTGCTGATTTTAAATACCCTAATGAAATCGGACCGGGAGTTTATGACATCCATTCTCCGAGAATTCCGTCTAAAGACGAAATGGTGGCACTCCTTAAAAAGGCTCAGGCCGTTATTCCTGCCCATCAGTTATGGGTCAACCCGGATTGCGGATTAAAAACCCGCCATTGGGATGAAACCGAACAGGCATTAATGGCTATGGTGGAAGCAGCTAAAGAAGCTGCGGCATCATACGTTATAGAAGAAAAGTTAAATAACCACTGGTTATAGTTTTTTTGGTGTGTCTATTATTTTTGAGCAGGAGAATTTTTTCTCCTGCTTTTATGAAAAATTGTTAAAAATAGAAAACTTAAAAACTTTAAAATTTTTAAACTAATTATTTCAATTTCAATAATGTATACATAAATTTTGTACCTTAGCA
>NZ_JALAHD010000078.1 GCF_022712095.1 Chryseobacterium sp.
AACTGAATGTTAACTAATAAATAATTAAACAATAAGAAAAAACTGAATTAATCCATAGGGTTAAAGTATTTTTCCTGCCTCAGAAATGGTATTAAAAATATAATCAGGATGTGCTTGAACCAATTCATACTTTTTTTGAGCACCGGAAAGAACACCAATAGTAATTCCGCAGCCTGCGTTTTTTCCTTCTTCAATGTCGATGACGGAATCTCCAGCTTTCAAAACATGCTGAGGATCATGAATATTAAATTTCTTCATGGCAAGATGAATCATTTCAGGGTTTGGCCGGCTTTCTGAAACATCATCAGCTGTAATTAAGGCGTCATAATGAAGATTTTCTTTCCAGCCTAGCTTTTCCAAAAGCTGAATGGCGATTGCTGACGTATAGCCCGTATTTAAAACAATCTTTTTATTTTTGGCTCTTGTATTCAGTAAAAAATCTTCTACGCCATTAATAGGCTTTACATTTAAATTCTCATAAGCACTTTTCAGTTTTTCTGAAAACTTCTCAAAAATTGATTGAGTATGCTTTTCATTTCCCCCAATTTCCTTTAAAAGATCACCAATGGCTTCAAATTTCTCTTTTCCTGCACAGCTTGATAATACCTTTTCCAGGGATACCTTATATCCTGAATCGTTTACCGTCTGCATTAGTGTTTTATACACTACATTATCTTCATCAATGGTGGTTCCTGCCATATCAAGAACCAATAATTCTATATTCTTCATTATTTTGAGTATATTTTATCAATATTAAATTTCGAGAATCCTCCGCTGCCTGTCATCCCTTTTCCTCCGATTCCGGTTATGATATGGATGTTGGGAGAAGGTTCATATTCAAAAATATCCTGGTTTTTACATTGAGAATAAACCCCAAACCATCTTCTTTGAATTTCGTAAGTGGGAAGATCTATGATTTTTTTTGCTTCATTAATCATAAATTCGTCAATTTCCATATTCAGATCATATCCCAAGGTGTCGGAATTTTTAGCATCAGCATATTCATGGGAATCACCCAGAATGACAGAACCGTCAAGAGCCTGTTTAAACAGAATATGGACACCGAATTTTTTTTCAAAAGAAAGACTGTCTTCTTTAGCCTTAATCTGTTGGTAAGAAGGGCATTCTCTGAAAGATTCATATCTTCTGATTGTTAATCCTGTCAAGATATTTCCCTTCAGAGAATACTTTCCCTGAGGTTTTGTCTGGAGCATCTGCAGCTTGGTGACTTCCAGGTCACTCTCATTAAATACATCGGGATAAAGTGTTTTAAACTCATGCCCTCCACAGATTATGATCTTTGAAGCCTTAAGGATTTTTCCCTCTGTGGTAAAAACAGTACAAGTGTCAATATCTTCGAAAGTCTCCATAACAGTAGTGTTATAGAAAATTTGAAGTTTCAGTTTTTCTTTTAGGAAAGTCTGAAGTTTAACGATCATATCTGAAGAGTCCACAGAAAGTTCCTGAGGAAAAAATAAACCGCCTTTACAATACTCAGAACGTAGTCCGTCATATTTTTTTATGCATTCACCTTTTGTGAGAAGAACAGATTCGTAATCATTATGCTTATTAATCTCATGAAGCTCTTGGATGAGCTGCATTTCCTCATCATTAGAGGCGATATAAACAGACCCGTGCTGGCGGATGGTTAAGTCTGTCTGAGCCTGTAATTCCTGATATAAATGTAAGCTTTCTCTTCCGAAATTCTGCCATTTCAAATCCATACCGGACGGAACTACCTGTCCGAAATTCCTTACGGTAGCTCCCTGCGGTAAAGAATTTCTTTCCAGCAATGCTACTTTAAGATTCTTTTTTAAAGCGTGGTAAGCATGGAATGTTCCCAAAATTCCGCCTCCTACGATGATTAGATCAAATTTTGTTGTCATTTTATAATTTAATTTCTTTATATAATTTTTGAAGGATCAAGATGGATATAAGGCTGAGGTTTCAATTTTTTTTTAAAGGCTAAAAAAGCAATGATCAGAGCAACTAAAACAATAATAACGATACTGTAATTAAGCCCTATATAAAAGTTGAGCCATGAAACCTGAGGTGAACCGAAGTTTTTATATAATAAGATTAGCACACTGCCTAAATATCCGAAAGAATCCACAAAGTAAATCAGAAAACCTACATTCCCGTTAATTTCGAATGCAGCGATCATCCGGTCGAAATAAATTCCGTTAAAAGGAATGTAGCAAATATACATTCCAAAACCTGAGAGCACCATCCATGCAAAAGGAGATAGCAGACTGGCAGTGAATAAATAGGTTGAGATTCCTACAACGGAAATCCCAAGTAAAAGAATGTAATGGTATAACTTAAAGGCTTTTTTGTTATCCTTTACTTTAACCATAAAACTCAATATAATAAGAACCATGATGGCGATGGGAATTTCTGTTAAAGTAAAAATGGAACTGTCTGTTTTGGAACTGATACTGTCCCATATTTCTCTACTGAAATTATCTCTGAAATCCCTTAAAATAGTGAGACTTACATATAAAAAGGTAATACAGATGATAGGAATTAAAAATCGCTGCAGTAGTCTTCTTCTTTCAATTCTGTTAAGTGGCTGTCTTTTACTTTTTAGTTTAATATCTTCCTGAGTGGGTTTAGGAATTCTTTCCAGAAGAAATCCAAAAATAAATAGAGGAATGATAAAAATCAATCCGGATACGAAAGGCATCCAAAATTCTGAAACTCCGAAATGATCCATGAGATATTTTCCTGTAGATTTCATGAATCCGGAGGAAACAACAAAGCTTGAGCATAGGAAAAGGCCTATAATTTCAGTAGTTTTTCTTCCTTCTATATAAGAAAAAACAATTCCCCAGATCATTCCCAATGGTAAACCGTTGAGAAACATGAAAATAATATTATAAGGTGGCGGAACAAGAGCAAAGCCGAGTAATGCCAGCTCTGCAATACCTATAAACAGGAATAAATAGAACATTCTTTTTTCAGGTTTTAATTCTGAAATAAAACGGATGCCCATGAATTTAGAGATGAAATAACCGATTACCTGTGCAATAATAATCAGTAATTTATAATCTACACCGAAATAGGATATCCCTTCAAATGAAGCTACGGTAAATGGTTTTCTGAATCCATACATGCAGAAGTAAACACCAAAAGCAAAGAAAGCGGCTTGTAAGGTAACCTGTGTTTTTTTATTAATAAGATCAGCCATATAAAATGAATTAAAAATTAAGTTTTATACCCAGGTTTCCTCTTACTCCATAATATTCTACCTGTTCAGGGCGATCCTGGTTTTTTCCGAAATGATAGATCAACGGGTTATTTAAAATGTTGTTGAGATCTGTGTATAAAGTCAGGTATTTGGTGACCTGATAAGAAGCTCCAAAGTCAAGGCTGCTGTATTTTCCATAATAAGTGTCATTGATATCTTCTTCTGCATATTCCACAGCATATTTTCCTTTATAATTAAAAGCAAGTCGTGCGTTGAATCCTTTTTTCTCAAAAAAGAGCTGGATATTATATAAATTGTTGGCCTGATAAGGAAGTGCCACTTTTCTGCCACTTGGTTTTTCCATTTCAGAAGTCATGAAAGTAGCATTTACCTGTGCTCCGAAATATTGTAAAATTCCCGGCAAGAAATCAAATCTTCTGTTGATGCCAAGTTCGATTCCTCCCAGCCATGCTGCACTTCCGTTATTAGGAGCAGAAAACTGTACTCCGTTAATTCCGTTATAGGGACCTATGAAAGAATCCTGAAAAATAGGATCAGTAATGGATTTATAGAAAAGCCCTCCGCTGAGAATACCTACATTGGGAAAATAGTATTCTCCCATGAGGTCCAGGTTAAGAGAATAAGTAGGGTTAAGATTTGGATTTCCTCCTTGATAAGTATTATCGGCCTCTATATAAGTTCCTCCGGGAGTGATGTCTCCAAAGTTGGGTCTTGAAAATGTTCTTGTAAGAGCAAAGCGGAGATTGGTTTTATCATTCAGGGTATATTTTACATGCAACATAGGTAGAACTGCAAGATATTTTTTTGTGCTTTCTACAGGAGTTAAAGTATTTTCGATTACATTATAACCTTTTACTTTGGTTCTGGTATCAGATAATCTTATTCCTCCAAGGATGGTAATTTTATCATTGATTTTGTAAGTTCCCATTCCATAAGCATCTGCATGAGTTTCAAAGACATCAAAGTTTCTACCTAAAGCTTTATTGTATTCCAGAGCTTCCGAGTCAGAAGTATTTATGGCTAGATTAGATTGATTTTGAGACCAGAATTGGTTCATTCCTCCTGTAGATAAAACCGGTCCGAAAGTATTTCCTATATGGGCATTTAATTCACTTAGATATTGAGTACCGTTAGGCTGAGTAATAATATATTGTCCGTAGCTGGATAAAAAAGGAGCTGTCCCGTTATTCCAATTATAAAAGATATCGGAGAATCTTGCGTTCCTTTCCTTATCTCTGAATTTGAACCCATATTTTAATGTTAATTTTTCTGAAGCATTGATTTCGTGATTGAAAGCTGCCACTATCTTATCTTTTTCTTTAATAAAAACTTTATACAACTCTATATCTGTAAAGCTCATTTTAGAAGCGTCCATTCTGAAATTCGGATCACTGTAAAAACCAAATAATGCATCTGTATTTTTATAATCAAGTATACCTCCGTCGGCTTTCCAGTAGGCTCTTGGTCCGTTTCCATGATCAGCGATATAATCAGGATTAATACCCACACCGGATTGAGTAAATTTTACGACATAGTAAGAATTGTTTTGTTTGTCAGGAATATTTCCATATTTAAATTCATTGTCATAATAAGAAAGATCCCAGTCGATTTTTCCTTTGTTCAGCTGATGATTTCCGCCTAAAGAGAAAGAGGTAAGCTGAGTGATCAATTTATTGTGGATATTCTGAAGTTCAACACGTGCCGTATTATTATCCGAATTGAATTTATCAAATCGTATCCTATGCTTATAATGGGTTTCATCATCCGCTAGTGTTCCATACATTCCTTTCAGGTAAAGGGTACTCTTAGGAGAAAGAACGTATTCAAAAGCAGTATTGATTCCTGTCGTGCTTCTGGTTCCGTTATAATCCCTTAATTCCATCCTGAAAACCCCTTCGTCACCACTTCTTCTGGCTTCAAAATTATCAGTGGACCAGTTTCTTGTAAAGTGGGCTATATTAAATAAATATCCGAACTTTTTATCCTTTGTTCTGCCACCATATAACAACCCCAAATTATAAATTCCTTTATCTGCTTTGGCATTGTAACCGGCTCCTAATGTGATTTTTAGCTCGTGTTTCATGGGAGGGGTTTTTGTAATGAAGTTAATCCCTCCACCGATTCCGTCAGCTTCCATATCCGGAGTAAAAGATTTATTTACATGGACATAGGAAATCAGCTCAGTTGGAAAAAAGTCGAAGGCTGTAGCTCGGGAGATTGTTTCTTCCTCCGCAGTCGGCAAGCGGTTTCCGTTAATGGTTGTAGATGCCCAAAAGGGAGGAAGCCCTCTTAATGATACAAATCTTCCCTCACCCTGATCTCTTTCAATAGAAACTCCCTGAACGCGCTGAACGGTTTCTGCTGCGTTTCTGTCCGGTAATTTTCCAATTCCGTCTGCCGCGATGACATTGGTTATGTTTACTGCATTTTTTTGGAGATTTAAAGCTCTTGCTTCACTGTTTTTTAAAGTAGAAGTCATGACAACTTCATCTATACTTTTTTGTTTGGCTGTCATTTGAATAAAGCCTATATTTTTAACTTCTTCATGAGAGCGAAGATCTACCGGAAGGGTTTTGGACTGATAACCAATATACCCAATTTCTATAGTGTATGATCCTGATTTTAAACCGTTTAAAGAGAATTTTCCTTCAATGTCGGTGACAGTGCTCTTAGAGCCTCCTTTTAAGGAAACAGTTGCTCCGGGAAGAGGTTGATTATCATCCAATACCACTCCGGTAACAGAGAACTTTTGTGCAAAAGAAGAGAGGGAAAGAAGAATCAGGAAAAAAGTGAAAAAGTAATTAGGTTTTGCTTTCATATTTACATATATTAAACTTTCTGTGCAAAACAAGTCAATAATTTTAATAT
>NZ_JALAHD010000079.1 GCF_022712095.1 Chryseobacterium sp.
ATAAAAAGTTCTTTTGGCTGTGAATTAAAAAGAATATTTTTGCAAAAAATTAAAATTTTAAACACTTTATGAAAATAAAATTATTCTCGTTAGCCTTACTGGCTAGTTCACTCTCTTATGCCCAATCATGGAATATTACAGGAAACACCGCTACTAATCCAACCACTAACTTCATAGGAACATCTGATGCTCAGGATGTAGTGGTAAAAACTAATAAAATAGAAAGACTTCGAATTGATAAAAATGGAAATATTGGAATAGGTGGGGCACCTAAAGATAATATTGCATTAAAAGTCAGCGGAAGAGCTCAGGTTGTTACCAATACAATCAGTGATGCTTTTCATGTAGGTAATGAGGCTGAAAATGTGGATAATGGAAGTTCTTTAGTTTTTTTGAGATATGGAAAATATCAACCCTCTAATCCTGGAGTATTGGATATTGCAGGTTTTGATACCCCTACTACATATGGTTTTCTTTTTTCTTTAAGAGCCAATGGGAAGCTATTTCTGGGAACATCAACAGCCCTTTGTGGGGATTGTAGTTCTTACAG
Source organism: Chryseobacterium sp. (assembly GCF_022712095.1). GTDB lineage: Bacteria > Bacteroidota > Bacteroidia > Flavobacteriales > Weeksellaceae > Chryseobacterium. The sequence continues at coordinate 551 of NZ_JALAHD010000079.1, forward strand.
GTTATTTGTAAAAGATGGTGTACGAGCAGAAAAAGTGAAAGTAGACAGCCCCACTACTAATGGCTGGGCTGACTATGTTTTTAAAAAGACTTACCAGCTTAAAAGTTTAGAAGAAGTAGAAAAGCATATAGCTGAAAAAGGGCATCTTCCAAATATTCCTTCGGCAGAAGAAGTAGAAAAAGAAGGTATTAATCTGGGAGAGATGGATGCCAAGCTTTTAGAAAAAATTGAAGAACTTACCCTATATTCCATTGAACAGAATAAGCAGATAAAATCTCAGGAAGCACAACTTAAACAACAGTCAGAAGAACTTCAATTATTAAAACAGCAAGTTCAATTACTTTTATCATCACAAAAATAAAACATATGAAAAGAAAATTATTCTCTCTACTCTCTTTGTTAGCAGGCTTTTTAGGGTTTTCCCAAACTACGGTTTATTTCAAATATGATGAAGCAGGAAACCAGCGTTACAGGGGAACTGACATTAATGGTAAACAGGTACAGGAAGCAGCTGTCTCAAAGGCATCACTTGCCCAAACCTCAAAGATCGAAGCGACAAGTACAATGCTGAAAACTTCGGAAATAATTATTGATGAAGAAACATTCTGGAAACAGATCAGGTTATATCCGGTTCCTGTCAATGATATTTTAACGATAGACTGGACAGAGGAAGTAGATGGATTGATAGAGTCTGTTTCATTATATCAGCATAGCACTACCCATTGGAAATTTCAACAGCAAAATATCCCGGATATCAATAAGCAGCTAAAAATAAACATGTCCGGTTATGACTGGGGGGTATACATTTTACGCTTCACATTGAAGGATGGAAGGGTTTTCAGTAAAAATATCACCAAAAGATAAGTATGATTATGAAACTATATATTAAAAAAGTGAAATTACTTTCATCACTTATATTGTCTTTTTGTTCGATATTGGGGTTTTGCCAAACTATATTGTATCAGGCAGAAACGACTTCACGAACAGTTCAGGACCCGCAGGCAATTATCTTTACGGAAGGGTTTATTGCTACATCAAGTACTTCAAATCCTTTTGTAGCAAAGATTGGTCCTGCAACAGAAAATCCGGGAGGAGGACCTTCAGATTCGCAGGCAGGGGCCACAAATCCGTCGGGAACAACAGCTCCTTCAGGACAAAGTTTTCATGATACCAAGGGGAACATTGAGGTAACTGGAGGAGGACAGCTACAATACACTTTACCTATAACAGTGCCCCCAGGAGTAAAGAGTGTCGCTCCCCAAATTAATCTTGTATATCTTAGTGGCTCTGGCAATGGAATTGCCGGATACGGTTGGAACTTATCTGGAATTACTGCTATTTCAAGAGTAGGAAGAACTATTGAAAAAGACGGGGAAACTAAAGGTGTCCAATTAGACTATTCAGATTATTATAGTTTTAATGGGCAAAAGCTTATTTTGAAATCTGGAGAATATGGAAAAGATGGAGCTGAGTATGTAACGGATAAATACTCCAATGTTAAAATAAAATCAGTAGGAAGTAGTTTAGGTATTTCAGGACCTAATTATTGGGAAGTTACTTTTGAAGATGGCTCACAGGCTAAATATGAGAAAACTTTCACTAATTATGATAATGGAGCTTACATTCCTACATTAGAGTATAACATTACAAAATGGATGGATTCTCAAGGTAATTATATTAGCTATAGTTATGAATACACTATGGTTTCAGGCTTTAGAGGTGAAGATGGTGGTGTATCCAGAATATCCTCAATACAATGGGGAGGAAATCAAATATTAAATAAACCCCATTTTAATACTATTGAATTCACATATGTAGATAGAGATTTAATAGAACAATCGTATGTAAAGGGACTAAAATATACTCAAAACAAAATTTTATCAGAAATTAAGGTAACCACAAATGGTACTCAGTTTAAAAAATATGTGGTGGAGTATAGTAAAAATGGGACAAGTTATCAATTTGTAAATAAGGTTACTGAATATAATTCTCAAGGAGAAATTTCTAATCCTGTAACATTTACCTATCCAGATTTAGTTACGTCAGAAGTAGATTATTATGGAGTATTACCCTATAATAATGATGCTTTTGAAGATGTGAAGCTTACGGGAGACTTTAACGGAGATTCTTACTTAGATTTTTTAATGAATAATGGAGTAGTAAAGCTGGGTGCCTTTAATGATGCCTATCAGGATGTTACTACTGGAAAAGTTTTTAATGCTGAAGCCAGAGTTGTCAGTGTACTATTAGACGAAGAAGGACAGGTATACAACGGTAATGGAATAGTTCAGTTTGAAGATGAAAAGATTGTTGCTTATATTTTTAGAAATAATACCTTTATCAAAGTCTTTGAGAAATCAACTCCTAAAACATGCTCTACATGCACGATATCTCAGATTACTATTAATGAAGGGGATATAGATGGTGACGGAATATCGGATATATTTCTTAATATAGCAAATGGAATATTTTTAGACAAATATATTATAGATCTAAAAGATGTCAGTACTCCACTTTTCACATATTCAGGTCGTGTTGACTTTGTTGAAAGCGATTATCCTAATCAAAAATACTTAGATGTTGATGGTGATGGAAAAGTAGATGTCATTGATGTTTCAAATACTTCGTATACCGTATTTGAGTTCATAAGAACGTCTTCCACCCAATACCAAAAGAAAATAAAATATTCTGGAAGTTTGATTGAAACAAAAGATCCTGATTATCCAATACTTTTTGGAGACTTTAATGGTGATGGAAATTTAGACTTTACCATTCCAACAACATCGAATCAAGATGCGGATAACTGGCGATTTTATATGGGTAAAGAAAATGGTTTTCAAAATGTCTTAAAACAAAACTTCCTTAAATATAGAAAACCAAGTCAGCCGGCCAATTTATCTTTGCTTGATCACCACTTTTATTCCATTTCAGACATCAATAAAGATGGAAAATCGGATATCGTTTTGATTTATTCACAAAATAAAGTAGGAGCCGTAAGTACGAGTGGAAATGCACTGTGGAGAAGCCTGCAATATGAAGTTAAAACATTACAGGCCAACGGAGGGACAGACTTTGTACAAGGGTTAAGTTCTGTAAGCCCTACTTATAATGTAGGAGGTGCTGAGTATGGAATATTTCAACCTTTAACCAACCCTATCAAATCAAATAATAATTACTATGATATCTTTATTTTCAAAAATACAAGAGTACATAAATATAAGGGTCAGACTTCTTTAGCTGAGTTATCCAGAATGAAATCCATTAATCAGGGAGGAGTTATAACTACAGTCGATTATAAAGAGTTAAATCCTGATAGTAATCCTACTTTTTATAGTAAAACTAAAAAAGAATATTATCCTTATTTTTCCTTAGCTCGTGCAGATAATTCTTATATGGTTTCTCAGCTTCAACAGGCAGGTAGAAAACAGGACTTCCGTTATATAGGAATGACAGGGAAATTTCAGGGGAGAGGAATACTGGGTTACCACCAAATAGCCCGCTCGTCTTGGTATGCTGATGGATTTGAAAACACAAAGATTTGGTCAGGGGTAGAAATGGATCCTCTTTTTAATGGGGCTTCTGTAAAAGAATGGAGCATCAGAACCAACGATGAATCCAAAATATTTCCTGCTGATATTTCTGTTAATAATACTCAGTTACTTTCTTTTAAATCTACCCAATATCAAAAAGACCAGTTGGTCAATGGAACTGTTGTTACAACAGTAGCTGAAGCAGATAGACCAAAGATGGTAACTGTCATTGTTCCTAAAAGTACCGTAGAGAAAAACTTCTTGACTGGAACCGTTACAACAGGAAATGTCATTTATGGAGACTATTATCTTCCAAAACAAAGTGTCACTAATGTAAACAATGGCTTTGCAATAACAACGTCTGATTTTGAATATATTCATAATTTATCCGGAGTTGGAGAGAATTATTATATAGGGCGTCCAAAGTCTAAAACAGATATTGCACAGTCTTATGGAGATACAAAATCTGCAAAAGAAGAATATACTTACGAAAATAATCTATTAAAAACTTTAAAAACCTGGAACAGAGATAATACAGGTTATGTACTGGAGACTTATAATTACGATGGCTTTGGAAACATTACCCAGAAGGTTGTAAGTAATAGCATAGATTCCCAAATGCATACAAATACCTTTAAATATGATTTAAAAGGACGATTTGCAGAG
>NZ_JALAHD010000080.1 GCF_022712095.1 Chryseobacterium sp.
AAAATATTAACAATTAAAATTTACTATTATGGCAGCAAATTCAAGAGGGATCCTAAAATTTAATGGAAGCGAAGGACAGAAATTATTAAAGCTAAATTATAGCGTTTCCAGATCTACGGATGTTTCAGGACGTGTAGCTTCAGATCCTTCCAATGCACTTATTAAAGTAACGATAGAAGCAACTGAAAAATCTGACATCCTTGAAAGTTTATTAAATGGGAAATATAAGCCTACAAGCGGAGAAATTACTTTTAATAAATCCCATGAGGAAGGAACCCTGATTACTTTGAACTGGGAAAATGGATTTGTTATTCAGCATGAAGTAGATTTCGATGCAGTGGATGAAAACAGTATGTTAATCAGTTTTGTGATAAGTGCAGAGAAGATTAACTACGGAAATGCATCTTATGAAGGGCTTTGGCCATCTAACTAATTTCGAATATTTATACGATTGATAACTAAAAAGGCTATTCAAAAGATAGTCTTTTTCATCCTGTATGGAATAATTTTTTGTTCTTACCATAGGTCTTTTATTAGACCAATACTTTAACATCATAATCACAATTATATGGGCACAGCATTTCGTCCTTCCCAAAATGCAGATGGAGTTTCTGAAAATCATCATATGGGGATTAACCGTCTGGTAAAATTATCTTTGGTAATAGAAGGTAAGGTGATCAAATATTATAAGCACTTTACATTAAAGCAGAGTGCAATGCATCACCATGAGTTTAGTCTTGTCCTGGCTCATGATACTTTGGGTGACCGTCAGACTCATACACTGGAAGAGGCCAATAAGTTTTTAGGAAAAAGGTTGACAGTTGTGATCTCATATAAAGATATAGATAACAGTCCGGACCGAACCTTTGTAGGAGTTATTACGGGAGTCGGATATAGTCAGGAGAAAATGAGTCTGGGTAATATTATACTGTCAGGGTACAGTCCTACTATTTTACTGGATGGAGCTCCGCATATACAGAGTTTTGGGGGCAATCAGCCTGTTAATATGGGAATTATTGCTGAAGAAGTGATTAGACAGGGACTTGATAAAAACCGTTTTGATATCAGGATAGATACCAATGATTATTCACAAATTATATATAGCAGCCAGTATGATGAAACTCATTATAACTATCTTGCGAGAATGGCGGAAGCATATGGTGAACAGTTCTATTATGATGGTGAAGTGCTGCACTTTGGTAAACTTCCTCCACAGAATAAACCCATATCATTAATCTATGGAAGTAGTGTTGATGACATCAATGTAGAGCTAAAGGCGGTACATACCAAGCCACAGTTCTATGGCTATAATAGCAGTAAACATGAGAAACTGACTTCAGGAGCAACACCGATAAAGCACGTGAGCAATATTGCTAAAACGGCTTATGAACATAATGATAATATTTTTAAAACACCATCACTAAGAGTGGCTCCTATGAAAGTTGCTACTCATCTTGACGTAGAATATTCTCAGAAAAGTACATCAGGAAGTGAAGCCGTGGATGTTTTCAGTTTATCAGGAACTACTACCGTTCCGTTTTTACATCCAGGCTGTGTGGTAGATGTTCAGATGCGTAAGCTGGATACCAACCAGACCTCTTATTTTACTAAGATTATGGTAACGGAAGTGGAGCATGAAGTAGATACCCTAGGACATTACAAAGGTCATTTTAAAGGAATAGCCTCTGATACCGGATTCTTACCAAGACCACATTTCACGATACCTAAGGCCGAACCGCAAATTGCTACCGTGATCTCAAATACTGATCCGGAAGGACAGGGAAGGGTTCAGGTAAGATTTGACTGGCAGACAAGTGATACTACTCATTTTATTAGAATGATGAGTCCTGATGCAGGTGGGACAGATAAGGTTACCCAAAACAGAGGGTATGTGGCGATTCCTGAAGTGGGAGATCAGGTAATGGTGAATTTTGTACACAATCACCCTGACAGGCCTTTTGTAATGGGGGGAATGTTCCATGGAGCCGTCGCACTGGGAGGAGGAATTAATAACCATTTAAAATCTATTCAAACCCGTAGTGGGATTAAGATTTTAATGAATGACGAAGAAGGAAGCGTTAATATTGTGGATCCGAGCGGGAACTTTATTTTCATGGACGGGCAGGGAAATATTTCCGTTAACGCCCCTAAGAACTTTACCCTGAAAGCAGGTGAAAATATAAACATAACTGCCGGAAAAGAAATTTCAGTAAACGCAGGAGCCAGTATTACAAGTGCTGCCAATGAAAATATAATTTCCACGGCAGGAACCGATATTGTGCAAACGGCAGCCGGAGATATCAGGGAGACTTCTGATACCCGGACGGAGATGGTGGAAAAAGAATTCAGACGACAGTCTGAAACTTCCAATGAAATAGCCGGTGAAATATCCATGTTCAGTGAAAAAGAGAATATGACCATGCAAAGCGGTAAAATAGTGGAATTCAACAGTGCGGAAAAATCTAAACTTTTTTAATCATGGCTATAAGAAAGACAGCGAAAAACATACACGTTAAAGTAAAAGATACTTATAACCTTATGGTTGGTGAGAAAACTGAAAAAATAGCTGAAAAGATTAATGTAGAAGCTATAAAACAGAACCTTGTACTGGCAAGCAATAAAAAAATATTATCCCGTGGTCATAAATAACCTGAAAACCCTGATTCTTTTTATTCTGTGTAGTTTCTCAATAATACATTGTCAAAATAAAAAAATGGAAGAAAAAAAATACAGTTGGCTAGGAACGATCTCTGCACCACAGGAGTTTCCCATGGAAATTTATAGCGGGAGTATCATAGCAGATGATTTCACTTATAATTTCGATTCCATTTGGGGAACACAAAATACAGGCTGGGGAAATGACGGAGGAACAATGAGTGTTTCCACTACACAAATGGAAATTCCTCATGCACTGGAGTTTACCTGGTATTCCTTAGTGGAAGGAAAATTTTATACTGGAAAATGGAAACTTGACAAAGAAAAGATTGTCAAACTTTTTGAAGAAGGACTTGTGGATCAGGATACTCATAAAAAAACTACATATGATGCTTTCGTAGTGGGATTAGCTCCTAAAGGACGAGTGGTCTTATGGATTAAAGGGACGGGAAATCAGAAAGAAGTAGGTGTTTTTCAGGCGCATGATACCATTATTAAGGAGGAAAAAGCATATGACAATGCCCGGTATATGTTTAAAGAAGGTTTTGCAGACAGGATGTTAAACGATCCTTCTTACAAAACATTCAAACCGGAAGTCAGAGAGAAAATACAGCAACATGGCTATCCTTCTGAGGATATTTATGATGTTTACAGAGAAAAATATAATTGGAAACCGGAAGTCATACTTACTGAAGGGGGAAAATGGATAGATTTTGGCTTTAATAATTACAATGGCGAGCAGGAAAACCTATTCGGGGAAAGCCTGAATAATAATCATTATCAAAAAAGAGCTGTTCCTAAATTCTGTGGGTTTTACTGGATGGATAAAGAAAAGAACCGGTATGCCATATGGATCGATTCTTTTGATGAAAAGGAGATTTTTGATGTATTCGGAAAATTAGGAAAAGAAGAAAATATAGATTTTGTAATTAAAGTGAATGCTGATAATACGGAAGCAAACTTATTTTTAAAAACAAAAAATCAGGAGCTTCCTGTTACAAAGGCGAAAATAAGATTATCGGGTAAAATAGGATAAACCATTACCTCACAGGATTGATATATTTTATAACTATTCTTTCATCAAACTTGAAATAAAAAATATGCATAATAATAGATTTGGAGACTATAGTCCGCCACCTGCAGTTGAAGATGGAACCATGGATATTACCTTAGGGATGTTTTTTGATGGAACCTTGAATAATAAAACCAATACTATTGAAAGAAGAAATCAGACAGCTGTTCATAAAAAACATGGTGGAGATCCTTCGGATAATAATAGTTATAACAATGACTGGAGTAATGTCGCAAGGCTGTGGGATAACTATGATAAGAATTATGCGATATATATAGAAGGTATAGGAACAACGGACAGTGATTCAGATTCCATGGCAGGGTATGCTTTTGGAGCGGGAGAAACCGGTATCCGGTCAAAGGTGGAAAAAGGTTGCTCCGAGATTGTTAAAAAAGTAAGGGATTTAAAAAATGCCCAAAAAGCAGATAAGATCAATGTACTTACTTTTGATGTATTTGGATTCAGTAGGGGGGCAGCGGCAGCCCGACATTTTGTACATGATACGGGAAAATCTAAATATAAGGCTACTGCACGTAATTACACAAGGGAAAAAGATTTTTCTGCTACTATTTATTATGATGACTGGGGTAATATTGTACCATTTGAGGAACTTCCTAAATGGGGGAATCTAGGACTGAAGTTACAGCAGGCCGGTATTACAGTTGAAATACTGAGAATAAGATTTTTGGGGGTTTATGATACTGTTTCTTCCTATTCAAACAATGGGATTCCAAACTTTAGTAATGATGTTCAGGAGCTTGGATTGAATGATATTGGAAGAGCACAAACTATTGTTCATTTTATAGCAGAGAATGAACACCGGGAAAATTTTGACCTGACAAGAGTACCTAGTGGGATTGAAAAAACATTTCCAGGTGTACACTGTGATGTAGGTGGAGCTTATGAAAATGGTACAGAAACCTGGAAAGAAATAGAAACAGCATGGGGATGGGGAAGAATTGAAAAATTAGAGCCTTTACGAAGACGGCTTATCGCAGAGTGTTGGTTTAATGAAGATCAGCTTTCTTATGATGAAGGAAAATTATATACTGCATTACAGGGATCCCGGGACCTGCTTAAAACATTCAGTTATATTCCTTTACATTTCATGGGTGAATATGGTACAGACAAAGATATTCCCTTCAATATGGCAAAAATTACCAAAGAAACCTATAGTATTTCATCTGATACTTTATTAGAAAGAGTGAAAGCCCGATTAAGACCCTACGTGATGGGTAATGGAAGTGCTTATAATTTTAAGACCTACGAACAGCTGCAGAATATCTATGCCGGTTCTAAAATTCCTGAACAAAGACATGCAGATTATGAAAGAGAAGTGAAAGAGCAGGAAGATCTGAGAGTACTCAGAAATAAATATTTGCACTGGTCTGCGAGAAGGGAAGGAATCGGAATGGACCCGAGAAATAACAGAGTACGGGTTATACATTAAAAAGATCCAGAATTGAAGTATAATAAGCATATCATCACAGAAAACGAAACACTTAAAAGTATTGCCGCTTTTTACGGTTTGGCTGAAGAAGAGCTAAAACTGTTTCATAATAACCATTGTGAAGTAAAGGATATGATTTTAATAGGACTTACAAGTCAGAAAGAACTTTTTATTCCAAGAACGGCGGTTGCCGACAAAAATAAACTGGTTCCATTGGGTCATGGAAATAAACTTAAATTTCAGCCGGAAAATTCATTCTTAAAATATGGTGTGATTATTACCATTGAAAACGTAAATCATAAAAATGAATTAAAATTTGAAACTTCCGTACGCTGGCTAAAAAGTGAAAACCTGCTGCATTTTTTTGAAATAGACAGGACCTCAAGACTTTATTTAAACGAAGAAGAAGTCAATGAAATGGCAGATTTATTGGCCTATAAAGCGTCCAAAGTTCTTTATCCGCTACAGGTAAGTGTTAATCAGGAGGGAAAATTGAATGCGATTGAGAACCTTACCCTATTTAATAAAAGATGGAACGGAATTAAAGAAGAGATTTATAAAGAATTTGAAGGAGAAATTGTAGATGAGTATTGCCAAAAAATTGAAAATACATTGGCAGAACCTGAGATTCTGACAGTATTACTGAAAAATGATTATTTTCTTAGAACCATGTTTTTTGGAGTTTATCAGAGCTTTGGGAAGAATTATAAAACGACAGGAACAGAAAGCTTCCCTGTTATTAACAATCCGATAGAGCCCCATTATGAGATCAGTCTGGAAATAGATCCTTTGAAGGATGAATATGACCTCATTAGTATAGAAGGAAATGGGATATTGTATGATGAGCGTACGGTTAATGATTTTATTAACGGGGCTCTCTTTCCGGTTCTGATCAATGAAGATCCGGTTTTTAATGAGAACGGTTCTTTCAGGATACAATATTACCTGAATGGAGAATCAGTGCTTCCGGAATCATTATACCTGGAATCTGATATAATGTTACAGGAGAGGAAGAAAGTTGCGGTGGTGATATCGGCCCTGCAGGAAGAAACAGAATAGTTTAAAAACACCAAAAAATGAAATTAGTATGGCAGAAAAACATATTGTAGTACAAGGTGCAACGTGCATATGCCAGTTCGGGCAGGCTCCGGATAAACTTAAAGTGCTTTCACATCAGAAAGAATATGCCAATGATAAAAATGCGGCTCAGAAACTGATAGTGACTACAAAAGAAGTAGGAGGAGCTACCTTCGAAAAAAATACTTTTGGCAGTTGTACTAAACAGGGAATTCCGCCGCCTCCCTGTGCTATAATGCTTACTGAATGGCAGAATTTTTATGATAAAGTACAGCTAAGCAACGGAGGATATATCATTTTGGAAGACAGTAAAGCTATTTGTGCGGTTGCAGGAACACCCTGTATCAGCATTATAGATCATGGGCAAAGGGCAGAAGCCAGCCGGCAGAATTTTAAAAATGCTGATAAGGATGTACAGCAACAGATTAATCCTTTGGTGGATGCGGAGGATATGTGTAATGAGCAGCCTGTTTCTGAAGAACAGCAGGGGGGTGCAATCTAAACTATGAAAAATGGCAAAAGGTGTAAAAAAAATAAAATTTACAGCAGGGAGATGTATTGCTATGATGTCTGTTCCTAATATGCTGTTGACGATATATCCGGACGAATGGGTGTATTTTGGGGTAGCAGAATGGTTACCGGATACAACAGAAGCCGATAAAAAGAAAGAACTTATCTGGATGAGACAAACCGGTGACAGAAAAATTATTATTAATCAAGTACCATCATCTACCGGATATCGATTCTCAATAAGTAAAGAACTTTGTGGAAGTTACCTCTATTATATAGAAGCCAGTTTGTCTGGTGTAAGGGATTTCAAAAACATGGTAGGGTTGTTTGTGAAAGGATGGTGTGATCCTAAGATTATCAGTAGTAAATGGAGTACTCAGAGAGGAAGTGCAAGCATCAAAAATAGTAATAAGACTAATTATATATCTTACGGACATATTGTTTATCTTAATTTAAAGACAGAAGGGCTTAACGGGAATACAGTTGTTATTGAGCTTTGGAACCAGCAATATGCAAGAAAAGATAAATTGGTTCATATATATAATGGAGTTAAGGTTACTGCCGGGGAAGTTAATCTTAAAATAGAAAATACCTATGCATGGATGGCATATGTGGATAACATCCAAAATGTAGAGGAATTTTATATCAAAGTAAAAGATACTGTTTCGGGTAAATATGTTAAAGATAACCTTAATGATGATCTGCACGCTATTTATCTTAACGTAAAGAATAAAATTGCAACAACTAACGTAAATACCAGTCAAAATCAGACTCCTACCAAAGTATATGTACCCGATGTAAGCTCTGTACGTTATGAGCCATGCAAATTTGAAGTTATAAAGATTACGGAAAGTGCAGTAAAAGATGGAAAGCCCGAAAATATAACTGTAGATGTATTTGATAATGGAAGAGGAATAAGAGCAATTACAGGAAATCATCTTAAAGAAACTATACAACGAACGATTTACTACAAGTTTGATTCTACTATTATAGATAAGGATGGAGAGGCTACTCTTAACAATATTTTAAAATTTCTTTTGGAGCACAAAGGATCGACAATGAATCTAAGTGGATATGCATGTGTTATTGGAAAACAAAATTATAATAAAGGCTTATCTCAAAGAAGAGCAGACGTTGTTAAGAAATTCTTTACAGATGGAGGTTTGGATCCGGCAAGAATAATTTCTGTGGGGAAAGGAGAGATAGATCCTACTGATGATAAGATGGGAAGGGATAATATTAGGTATAGAAATGAGAGAGAGTATGAAAATAACAGAAGAGTAGACATTTCTTTTGTATTTAATGCTCATGATGCTCATACCCTTAATTATGAAGTCGTAGCACCGAGTGTTTCCACAAAAAGACCGCTGACGATAGATGTTATAGGATTTGAAACTAAGGCCTGTTTTAGAGGTAATAACAAGCATAAAAAGGAAATCCAGATAATAGATGTTGGCCAGGCCATGGATCAGGGAGATACAAAACAAACCTTTACAGCTTCTTCTTTAAATTATAAAGTTTATTCAGATCTTTCAAGATTTAATGCATTTCCTATACAATATATTTGGCCTATTGCAACAAACCCTAATCAGTTTCATCTACATATTCATACCTGTAGATATTATAGTAAAGAAAATCGTACTACTGTATTAATTAAAGCTTATCCTGATATAAAATGGGAATTGGCACTGGAACTTTTAGTAAATGTTACTAATTATAAAGCGGTTAATATGCCGCCGGGAAGTGTATATGCCAGACATCAGGAGAAATCCAGAGAACAAGGATATAAGAGAAGGGTAATGAATGAAAGCGGAAAAGTTCCGATTTCAATAGGAGTAGGATTATCTGCAGAGTGGGATAATGGAGAGATGAAAAGAAGCTTTACAAATGAGTTTTCGGATGTAATAGAGCCGGTAGCCAGAATGATTGCTAATGCAATTAATTTGGTTCAGCATGCAATTAATTATGCTCAGAGTGCGGCAAAAGCGACTGCTATTCCCGTAGGATTTGATATCAGATATCCTAAGTTTACAGTGGTAGGAAAATGGTACTTAGAAAGAATTAATAAAAGAAGTGAGCTTAGTGTAATTGGAGAGGTCGGTTTTGGCTTTCAGCCTTTAATAGGAGCAGAAGTTGTGATTGATATACTAGGGTGTGCAATTGCTCTGGCTTCCTATGGAGCGACTGGAAACCCGGCTGCAGCTAAAATTATTGAGAAGTTTAGAGGGGGATTAGAAAAATTAGGAGCATCAGTAGTTTTTACAGCTACCTTTTATGGGGAATTGGCAATGATGGTTGATGCATTAAAAATTGATAGTATTAATGGAATACAGATGCAGGGGAAGACTACTATCGGTGGAAAAATGGGAGTAACTATAGAGCTGAGTATTAGCATTGAGGTAGGAAGAGTAAGCGGAACAAAAGCTAAGCCTATTATAACATTCAGAGCAGCAGCTAAGGCAGATTCTTATTTTGGAGGAGATTTTGTTATCGATTCGGATGAAAAAGGATTGTTTATACAGCCTATTTTAAAATTCTCTGGAGTCGTTATATCTGTAGAAATAGAAGGAGAAATAGGATGGTGGAAGAGTAACTTTAAAATAGAAAATAAAGTAATAGAAGAGGAGATATTACAT
>NZ_JALAHD010000081.1 GCF_022712095.1 Chryseobacterium sp.
GAAAAAAATATTGATAATTAAATGTTTGAATGAAAAAAAGCAGTCCGGCAGTTAAGATAAATTATCAGCGAAAAGAAAATGTTGTTTGGTTTATACTTTTAAAGGAATAAGAAAATTACCAGGTAAGAAGCTGATTAACATATGAAAGTCTTTTCTTTTGATAGTATAACTTCCCAAGAAAATACCTTATCTTTGCCTACGAAAATTTAAAGAGTTTAAATATTAATCGTACTCAATACGGAGTACACTGAAGACAATTTTTTATGAGTATACCTCAAGCGTTTACAGAGACGATTACTCTTGCAGATGGCAGAGAAATCACTATTGAAACGGGGAAACTGGCAAAACAGGCTGATGGATCCGTTGTCGTAAGAATGGGTGGAACAATGCTTTTAGCAACTGTTGTAGCCAATAAAGAAGCAAATCCGGGAGTGGATTTCTTACCTTTAACCGTAGATTACAGAGAGAAATTTTATGCAGGTGGAAGGATTCCTGGGAATTTTTTCCGTAGAGAAGCAAGGCCTTCAGATCAGGAAATTTTAACAATGCGTTTGGTAGACAGAGTATTACGTCCGCTTTTCCCTGAAGATTTCCATGCAGAAGTGCAGGTGATGATTTCTTTAATTTCTTACGATGGAAAAACAATTCCTGATGATTTAGCTGGTTTAGCAGCATCTGCCGCTATTGCTATTACAGATATTCCTTTTGACGGGCCTATGTCTGAAGTAAGAGTAGTAAAAATTGATGGTGAACTTTCCATCAATCCAAGCTATGAAGAACTTGAGAATTCAGAGCTTGATATTATGGTAGGAGCTACAAAAGACTCTATTGTAATGGTAGAAGGGGAAATGAAAGAAATTTCTGAACAAGAAATGCTGGAAGCTATTATTTTTGCCCACGCTGAAATTAAAAAACAAATTGAAGCTCAGGAAAGATTGGCTGAAAAAGTAGGAAGAGCATTTCCTAAAAGAGAATACAGCCATGAAGAACATGATGAAGAAATCCGTGCGAAAGTATGGAATGAATGCTATAACAAAGTATATGAAGTAGCAAGAACTCCTTCTAACAAAGAAGAAAGAGGAGAAAAGTTCAAAGCTGTTCTTGAAGAGTTTTTAGCTCAGTATGCAGAAAATGAAGAAGAATTGGAAAGGGTTACCCCTTTTGCTAAAATATATTACCACGATGTAGAGAAAGAAGCAATGCGTCAAATGATTCTTGAAGATAACATCCGTCTTGATGGTCGTGATCCTAAAACGATCCGTCCGATCTGGTCTGAGGTGGATTACCTTCCGGGAGCACACGGTTCTGCAATCTTTACAAGAGGAGAAACTCAATCATTAACTGCTGTAACGTTGGGATCTATTAAAGATGCTAATATGATTGACAGTGTAATTACCCAGCATGATGAAAAATTCTTCCTTCATTATAATTTCCCTCCGTTCTCAACAGGTGAAGCAAGACCTCTAAGAGGAACTTCAAGAAGAGAAGTAGGACACGGAAACTTGGCACAAAGAGCCTTAGCAGCGGTTATTCCTGCTGAAAATCCATATACAATCAGAATTGTTTCTGATATTTTAGAATCTAACGGATCTTCTTCTATGGCTACAGTTTGTGCCGGGACATTAGCGCTAATGGATGCAGGAGTACAGATCACAAAACCTGTTTCCGGAATTGCAATGGGATTGATCACCGATAAAAAATCAGGGAAATGGACTGTTCTTTCCGATATCTTAGGAGATGAAGATCACCTTGGAGATATGGACTTTAAAGTAACAGGAACTGCAGACGGTATTACAGCCTGCCAGATGGATATCAAAATTCAGGGACTTTCTATGGATATCATGGAGAAAGCTTTAATGCAGGCTAAAGACGGAAGATTACATATCCTTAATAAAATCACGGAAACGATTGCTGAACCAAGAGCTGATGTGAAACCACATGCTCCGAAAATGGTAGTAATGGAAATTCCAAAAGACTTCATCGGAGCTGTTATCGGGCCTGGTGGAAAAATTATTCAACAATTACAGAAAGATACAGATACGGTTATTGCTATTGAAGAACAAGGCGAAATCGGACGTATCGAGATTGCAGGAACTGACAGAGCTAAGATCAACGAAGCAGTTGCTAAAATTAATGAAATCACTTTCGTACCTGTAGTAGGGGAAGTTTATAAAGGAAAAGTAGTTAAAGTAATGGATTTCGGAGCTTTCGTAGCGATAGCAAAAGGAACTGAAGGACTTCTTCATATTTCTGAAATCGAGTGGAAGCGTTTAGATAAAGTACCATATAAAGAAGGTGATGAAGTAGAAGTGAAATTTATGGGCTATGATGATCGTAAGAAAATGAAATTATCCCGTAAAGTGCTTTTACCAAGACCTCCAAAACCAGAAGGAAAACCAAGACCGGAAGGTCAAGGTAAGCCTCAGAGTGAAAAACCTGCTCCACAGGATCAGAATCCATCAACAGAAGCTTAAGAAGATGTCTTAATTACATAAAAATCAGCTCCGTTAGGAGCTGATTTTGTTTTATAAATGTAATGTGGAGGTTTCCTGCTGTGTTATTCAGAATGAAACCAGGTGTAATAAAGAATCTTTAAATCAGGGAAGAATAGGTAAAGTAAAGTGTACTTTATATTTTCACACAAATATAAGTTTGAACAGTAATATTTAAGAAGTAAAGATTAAACCAATTTTATTGATTTTTATAAGATTATGTATAGCCATACAATTTTATCAACGGCGTAGATGCTTATCTTTGCCCCTAAACTTTCCATTGAAAAAATATCAGTAATGAATATTCTAAATAGTCTGTATCTTTAAGAAAAATAAATAGTTATATCCAATAACATAAGAATATTTTATTCATAATCATTCCAAATTATCCTCTCTGAATATTTTACACCTGAAATAATCGTAAATTTCTTTAAAAATTTATGTCAATGAAAGTTGCACTATTCGTTCCCTGTTACATAGATTTGATATTTCCTGAAGTGGCTATTGCCACCCTTGAGCTTTTGGAAAAGCTTAATGTAGAGGTTATAGTTCCGTTGAATCAGACATGTTGCGGACAGCCCACCGCCAATGAGGGAGATCAGAAAAATTCAGCACAAATAGAACAGGTTTTCGCAGACAATTTCCAAGATCTGGAAGTGGATTATATCGTAGGTCCTGCCGGGAGTTGCGTTAAGCAGGTTAAACAGCATTTTGATGCTATTCCTCAGACTGAAAAAGTCACTGCTATGCGGGCAAAAACCATTGAGTAGGTTGAATTTCTTGTCGATGTTTTACAGGTTAAAGACTTTTCTCAAATATCATTTCCTCATACTATTGCCATTCATAACAGCTGTAGTTCTATTCGGGGACTGCATATTTCCTCAAGATCCGAATGGATGGAACCCCGGTTTAATAAAACGGAGGAATTGCTCAGTTCGGTCAACGGAATTACTATTGAGCATATCGACAGACCGGATGAATGTTGTGGTTTTGGAGGAACTTTCTGTGTGACAGATGAAGCGGTAAGTTCCAAAATGGGACAGGATAAAGTTTCAGATTATCAGAGACATCATATCGAATATGTCGTTTCACCGGATATGTCATGTCTTATGCATCAGAAAGGAATCTCTGATAAGGAAAATGCAGGGTTGAAATTTGTTCATGTAGCTCAAGTACTTAATAACGGACCTTTTTAATTTAATCTCAGCATAATGAAAAATAAAGTCAATATTGAAGAGAATGCGGCTAAGTTCATTTATCAGGATGATATCCATGTAACAGAACATGACAAGAACCTTTGGAACGCAAGAATGAAGCGTGACAGGGTTGCAGGGGGAATTCCGGAGTGGGAAGTGCTGAGAAATCTTGCCTCACAGATCAAAGAACATACATTGACCCATCTGGATCAGTACATTGAACTCTTTGTAAATAATGCTGAGAAACGTGGAATAAAAGTGCATTTTGCAAAAGATGCCGAAGAGCATAATGCCATTGCTTATGAAATTCTTAATTCCCATCACGTAAAAAATATTATTAAAAGTAAATCCATGCTTCAGGAAGAATGTGGAATGACTCCTTTTCTTGAAGAAAAAGGAATCAGTGTTCTTGAAACGGATCTTGGAGAAAGAATTCAGCAATTGTCCGATCAGCCGCCGAGTCATATTGTAATGCCAGCTATTCATCAGACTACGGAAGATATTGCTCAGCTCTTTGCAAAAACAATAGGTACTGATCCTAATGATACTGATCCTAATTCGCTTACAGAAGCAATGCGTAATAATGCCCGCCCTAAATTTCTTACGGCTGATGCAGGGATGACAGGAG
The DNA here is from genome assembly GCF_022712095.1 of Chryseobacterium sp. Classification (GTDB taxonomy): domain Bacteria; phylum Bacteroidota; class Bacteroidia; order Flavobacteriales; family Weeksellaceae; genus Chryseobacterium. Next base: position 4,317 of record NZ_JALAHD010000081.1, read on the forward strand.
CTAATTTTGCTATTGCAGAAACTGGCAGTTTTGTTGTTTGTACGAATGAAGGAAATGCTGATCTTACAGCAAGTTTGCCTCCTTTACATATCGCGAGCATAGGAATAGAAAAGATTCTTCCTAAAACCGAAGATTTAGGGGTTTTTATACGTTTGCTTTCCAGAAGTGCTCTGGGAACACCGGCAACCCAATATACTTCGCATTTTACAGGTCCGAGAGAAGGGTCTGAAATGCATATTATTTTAACGGATAATGGAAGAAGTCACCGATTGTCAATGGATGATTTCTGGACTTCTTTAAAATGTATCCGGTGTGGAGCCTGTATGAATACATGCCCTGTGTACCGAAGAAGTAGCGGGCTGGCTTATGGAGCTACGTATTCAGGACCGATAGGTATTATTATTGATCCTACTTTTGATGAAAATAAATATTCTGAATTGCCTTTCCATTCTTCATTGTGTGGTTCCTGCACGGAAGTTTGTCCTGTTCATATTAATATTGCAGAACAGATCAGTTTATGGCGAAAAGTCATGATGAAAAATAAAAAAGTGGATCTCAGCAGAAGAATGGCTTTTAAATCTGCCGGGATCATGTTGGGCAATCCTAAATTATTCAGAACTATAGAAAAAGTGGCTTATAATGCTATTCATATTTTGCCGGAAAATATTACGGAAAATAAAAGTTTAGACCCTTGGGCTATACATCGTAAACTTCCGGATGTAAAAAAAGAAACATTCAGAGATTGGTATATTAAAAACAGGAAAAATAATGGGAAGTAAAGAGGATATATTAAAGTCTGTGCGTAAAAGCCTGGAAAAAAGAGAAAAGGTAGCTTATCCTGTAATTCCGGATTTCCAAAAACAGGGAATTGATTTAAAGTCTCTATTTGAGCAGAATTTAAAACTGGCGGGTGTAGACTTTTATGATATCAGTTCCATAGAAGAAGCACAGAAGATAATGGGAGATAAACTGCCTGATACTAACGTGATTTGTTCCTCTACGGATGAGTGGAAAGGAAATAAAGATATTAATTCTATTGAGCATCCTAAAGATCTCAATGATGTAGATCTGGGAATTTTCCGGGCCGAATTTGGAGTTGCAGAAATGGGAATGGTATGGGTAACAGAAAAATCTTTACAGGTAAATGCTATTGGATTCCTGTCACAGCATGTAGCGGTTTTACTTGACCCTGCTGAGATTACAGAAAATATGCATACCGCCTATCAAAGAGAAGGCTTACTGGATGTTAATTATGGATGCTTTGTAATGGGACCTTCTGCAACAGCAGATATTGGTGCCTATTTGGTAAGAGGAGCACAGGGGGCAAGATCTTTGACGCTATTCTTTTTGGAAAAATAATTGTTGGACTTATAACCCTTGATTGGATTCCTTTTTCCGGTATTTTCTGTTTTAAGATTATCGGTAATTGATCTATTATATCAAATGCATCGCGTCCAGTATTATTTTAACTAAAAAGAGGAAAGAAACGATGTACACCGTTGTAGTTACCTCCTGCTTTCTGCCGGAGAAAAGTTTGAGCAGGGTAAAACTCAACATTCCAAAGACAATACCTTCGGCGATACTGTAAGTAAAAGGCATAAAAACGATTGTCAGAAAAGCGGGAAGCCCTTCGGTCATATCCTCAAAATTGATCTTTACTACAGAAGATATCATGAAGAGCCCGACGATAATCAGTGCTGGTGCAGTCGCTGCTGCGGGAACCAATAAAAATAAAGGAGCGATAAACAGTGCTAAAGCAAACATTAGTGCCGTTCCGACAGCAGTTAATCCTGTTCGCCCACCCGATGCTACACCTGACGCGCTTTCCACATAAGATGTGATAGTACTCGTACCTAATATTGCTCCCACGGTAGTTCCTAAAGCATCAGCAAACAGAGCTTTCTTTATTTGAGGGAAATTCCCTTCTTCATCTGCCAAACCTATTTTAGAAACAACCCCGATCAAAGTTCCTACGGTATCAAAGAGATTGACAAATAAAAAGGTGAAAACTACAATCAGCATATCCATAGAAAGGATTTGCTTCCACCCTGAGAAGGATAACATAGGCTCTATCGCTTTTCCAAAAATAGGCTCTATTGACGGCGGAATCCCGATAAGAGATTTTTGAGGCAAAGTAACATCTCCCATTATAAATCCGAAAATCGTAGAAATAACAATTCCAATGAGAATAGCACCATTAATATTTCTTGCAAATAAAACGGCCGTAATAACTAATCCTAAAAGAGCAATCCATACGGAATGTTGTGAAAAATCACCCATACGAAGCAGGGTATTGGGGTCAGAAACTATAATTCCTGCACCTTTCAGCCCAATTAAGGTAATAAAGAGGCCGATTCCTACCGGGATAGCATCTTTCAATACTTTAGGAATACTTTTTACAATCAGTTCCCGGATATTAAAAAAAGTGAGTATGATAAAAATGATCCCTTCTATAAAAACAGCTGTAAGGGCAAACTGCCATGAATATCCCATTCCTAAAACCACAGAATAGGCAAAAAAACTGTTAAGTCCCATGCCGGGAGCCTGTGCAATAGGAAGCTTAGCCAATAACCCCATCATAAGAGTGGCGAAAATCGTAGCTAAGGCTGTGGTAGTAAATAGGGCTTCCTGATCCATCCCTGTCTCGGATAATATTTTAGGGTTTACGATCAGAATATAGGACATGGTAAAAAAGATAATCAGTCCGGCTGTCAGTTCCTTTCGAACTGTAGTTTTATTTTCTGTAAGTTTAAAATAATTGTCTAAAAAGGTATTCATTTTTTATCTGTCCTTTATATCGTGCAAAGGTAAAAAATCAATCTTACTTTATTCTAACTTTATCAATTCCTGTGATTTTGTTTAATGTGCTTCAATTGTGTTGTCTATAAAATTGAAATGAGAGAAAAGAAAGAATTGGAAAACCATTAAGCTTATTTAAACGCAAAGTTTATGTATATGAATAGAAAATTTAACTTTTTTGTCCCCTTATAATATGAAGATGTCTTATTTTCTTTGTGTTTAAGACATAGCTGGTCTATCCATATAATTCTTCTCTCATCTTCACCAGGATTTCAGTAGTTTTTTCCAGATCCGGAAGTTCCGGTAAATTGGAAGCTGAATGATAATGCTCAATGGACTGTATCAGGTTTTCTGCTTTCTCCATGACCTCTTCATAAGAACGATTACCCGCCTTAATATCCAGTAATTCTTCCCGGTTATCCACGCGGATATGCAGTGAACCTGTTTTAAAGATTTGTTCACAGGACTGAAGCAAACGGATAGTGTGCATCATATTCTTGCTGTCATAATTCTGTCCATGTTTTTGGTTAACATTATAACGGTCTTCATTACGTTCTGAAACCCACTTCCAGTATTCCCTGTAATCTTTACAGTAAGTAGAGTAGGCGTCCAGATTACAGAACAGGTAAGCAATCGGTTTTTCATATTTAGGAATGGAAGATACGGAAACCTGGTTAGCTTCATTATTCTGAATAATCCCTTTGTAGCCCAATCTATCAGATTCATCATAAAATAGGGCAAATATTCCTTTTGTATTATCAATATTGATAAGTCCGCATTTTTCCTGTAGAATACCACCCCGTCCTTCGGACGCTCCTCCTGAGGACGGAAATTCATGCAACCATTTTTTTAATGGGACTGAGCCTTGATCCTGCAGAATGAAACAGAAGTCCAGAATAGATTTTTTTTCTTTTTCAATAGGGTTAAGGATCTTTTTATTGAGCCCTTTTGCTTTTTTGATCTGTGAAACAGCATATCCGGCAAAGGTATCTTTACAAAGTTTGGAAAGAAAATATTCCGTTTTTAAATGATCCATTATCGGGTGAGTCCGAAGAATACAGTCTGGCGGGCTTGCCAGAACTTCCAGAATATTAGGATTGTTTTTTTGTAGTAATTCTACAAACCTGCCTATTTCATAATAAGTAATATCATTTGTTTCATTAGAAATCTGAGGAATATAATTAAGCCCGAAAAACTGTTCTTTCGGTAAATAATAGACTCCGCGGATATCCGTATCTGAGTTTTCCGTTGCCAATCCAAAAGCCCGGCTTCCGGAAATGGCTTCGAAAAGGATGAGGTTCTGGGTTTTTATGTCTTGGATGGTCATAATTATTAAGTGTAAATTACATCTCCTGCTTTAGCATTTTCTAGTCGTTTAACTATTTCTAAAGCATCTTCATAGGTGTCGCAAGGAATTCTTATTTTATTGGGTGGCTTATTAATCCCATTGATAATAAGATAATTGCCTGCAAGGGCAATATTTATTTTAAGGGTTCCTAATATTTTAGGCCTTATTATTTTCATGTTTTATTTTGAAATAATTTTTTAAAAAAATATTCTATATTCTTTTCTCATTGATAGTTTAATCTGAATTCTTTGTATAATCTCAGTTTTTTATACAGCTTTTAGCAATTACTTCCAATGCTTTTTCCGGATCACATGCATATAAGCCAGAGCACCAGGCTGGATTAGCTTCAATTAAAGCCCATCCTTTATCTTTAATGATTCCAAAATCAAGGACAATTGCTGTGGGTAGTGTGTCCGCATATTGTTGAATAAAATCTTTAAAGAAATTTAGTAATCCTTGTTGTTCATTTTCGGAAAGTGAACTAGTATCAAAAGTATTGTTTCTCCAATATGACGAAAATGTTTTTATTTCATTATTAAAAACAAAACATCTTACCTCCAGTTGCCATTCTACAACTTCAGAAATAAATACAGTAGCATTCTGATCCAGAGAATCAAAACCATGAATGTCGGTAACTTTTTTATAAACACCGGCTTTGAAACTCTTGAAATCAGAACATTTGATGAAGATATTTTCTTTTTGAATATAATCTTTCAAAAGTCCATAAGAAATTTTACGTTTGGTAAATTTCTCAGAGATATTTGCCAGCCAGTTATCCTGAGGTTTTAATAAAGTTAAACCACATTGCTCAGAAACAATTTCAGCATAAATATCTTCACCATATACTCCAATAACATCTGCTCTGAATTCTTCCGGAACATTCCATTTTGCATTGAAGCGACTTAACTCATAAGGTGAATTGATAGATGCTTTCTTCAAAAGATTACTGTCTTCTGTATACATGGGTGAAAGTGCTATTATATTTTTCATTTTGTAGTTTCTAAACTCTTTAATTATATATTTTTGAATGAAATTTTATATTATCTCAAATTTACGATTTCCCTGAAAACCTTTTCCATCTCTATCTTATCCGCTTTTCCACTGGGTAAATTTTTAGATTTTTCTTCATTTTCCCTTACCAAACTTTCTAAAAACCCAAACAGTTCCCAATCATTCGGATGATAATAGGATTCTCCTTTGGTAGCCTTTAAAGTGATAAGGTTTTCTATTTTACTTCTTGTAAAATCATCAACTAACACCAATAACTCACTGAATAAAATTGGTGGAACACTTCCTTTTTCTGTGATCCATTTTCCTGTTAAAGCAGTTCGTAGACAATAGAAGTAGCTTTTCAGTTTAACTTTATCATTTCTGCACGCTTCCAGATATTTTTTGCTCATGCTCAGATAATGATAAGAAACGGCTATAGGTGAAAAGGAGGTGTCAGCTATTGGTTTGAATAATTCCACAAATTTTTCATTTTCCTTATAGACAATAGGGGAATAAAACCAGCTTAATAAAGCCGCGTTTGACTTCAATAATAAATGAAAAGTTTTTCTTAAATCCCAGCCGGAACCGTCCAGATCATCCTCGGTCATGAACTCTATCGTTTCGTCTTTATCCCATGGAGAAAGATACCAGTCTTTTTCATGACGGTAAATAAAACGGATATCATAATCACTGTCCGGAGAAGCAAATCCCCATGCGCGGCTTCCGGATTCTACAGCCAGAAGTATTTCTATTCCCTTCTTTTCTTCCGTTTCTTTTAATTTTTTTACTATGCTGGTTTTCATTTTATTTCTTTTTAATACTGCAAAATAAATCAGTGAATGCGCAGTCTTTTTGCGTATAGGAAGATGTAGAAATGCCTGTAATTTTTATCCTGATCATTTTAACCGGAATCTTAAATTTAGTAATATTGTATTTTCCCTTTATATAAAGGGAATTCTTAAATATTAACAACTTTTCATGACATTAACAGACGAATTACAGCATAAGATAGATTTTAAAACAAAGCCTCTGGGTGCTTTAGGGTACCTGGAAACCATTGCCCATAAGATTGGAATGGTTCAGCAAACAGCTTCTCCACAATTGATACGGCCTCATATGGTGGTATTTGCAGCAGATCACGGTATTGCTCGGGCGGGAGTCAGTGCGTATCCGCAGGAAGTAACCTATCAGATGGTAATGAACTTTCTCGGAGGAGGAGCCGCTATCAATGTATTTTGCAGGCAGAACAAAATTGATATTAAGATTGTGGATGCCGGAGTTAATTTTGATTTTGAATCCGGATTGGAGCTTATTGATAAAAAAGTGAGAAAATCCAGCAGGAATATCCTCGAAGAACCGGCAATGACACCGGAAGAATATCATCAGGCTTTGGAAAACGGAAGGTCCGTGGTGAAGGATATTGTTAAAACAGGTTGTAATATAATAGGTTTCGGAGAAATGGGAATAGGAAATACTTCTGCTTCCTCCTTGCTGATGAGTAAGTTATTTGATATTCCGATTGCAGAATGTGTAGGTAGAGGAACAGGATTAAATGATGCCCAGCTGCAGAATAAAATCAATATTTTATCTCAGGCAATAGATACTTATCCGGATGTAAAAACAATTGATGGGATTATCCAGACTTTCGGAGGATTGGAAATAGCCCAGATGATAGGAGCCATGCAGGAGGCTTATGAACAGAATATGCTCATTATGATTGATGGTTTTATTGCAACCATTGCTGTTGCCACCTTATGGAAAAAAAATCCTGATATTCTTAAAAACTGTATTTTCTGTCATGTAAGTGATGAAAGTGCCCACCTCAGACTGTTGGATATTTTGGGACAAAAAGCACTGATTAGTCTTAACCTTCGTGTAGGTGAAGGAACAGGGTGTGCGCTGGCTTATCCGGTTATCGAAAGTGCTGTTAACTTTCTGAATGAAATGTCAAGTTTTGAAGATGCCCACGTATCAAACAAAGAAGAATGAAATCACTGAGAAATGAACTGATTTACTTTGCGACAGCTCTAATGTTTTTCACCAGGATTCCTGTTCCGTTTAAGGTTCCTTATTCCAGTGAGATCATGAATAAATCCCAGAAATATTTTGCATGGGTAGGACTGGTTGTAGGAATTATTAATGCGTTGGTCTTATATGTTTCCTATCAGCTCTTTAATCTGGAAATTGCTGTTGTTCTAATGATGATCAGCAGTGTTTTACTTACCGGAGCCTTTCATGAGGACGGTTTTACCGATGTCTGCGACAGCTTTGGAGGTGGTTATGGAAAAGAAAAAATTCTGACCATAATGAAAGACAGTAGAGTAGGAGCTTACGGAGCAATTGGTATTGTTCTCTTATTGGCTTTAAAATTTTTTGGTATTGAAGCACTTGGTAAAATTGATTTGATCCAGACATTAGGTATTATTATTTTTGCCCACACGGCAAGCCGTTTTATTTCCGGGACTATGATTTATACTCACCAATATGTAACCGATATCGACGTCAGTAAATCCAAACCTTTAGCGAATAAACCTTTAGATAAAAAAGCGTTATTGGTAGGTACTTTTGGGGTGTTAATCACACTATTTGCTTTGCAGGACTGGCGTTTTATTTTGGTATTTGCTTTTGCTTACCTAGGAAAGCTTTATATGGGTTGGTATTTTAAAAAATATGTAGGAGGTTATACAGGGGATTGCTTAGGGGCAGTTCAACAGGTAACTGAAGTGATGATTTATTTAGGAACAGTTATAGTATGGAAATTCATTTGATCCGGCATACAGAAGTGGAAAACCCCGATCGGTTGTGTTATGGTTTTGCAGATATTACGTTAAAAGAATCCTATCAGGAAGATTTTGAGCTGTTAAACCTTCATGACTCTTATGATCTTATAGTGTCCAGCCCTTTGCAGCGTTGCCGCTTATTGGCGGAGTATACAGGGCAGACTTATGAAGTGGATGATAGATTAAAGGAAATGAATTTCGGGGATTGGGAGATGGTAAAATGGACGGAAATTCCGGCTGTGGAAATTAATCCTTGGTATGAAGACTTTGTTAATCTCCGTGCTACGAATGGTGAAAATTTATTGGAAATGCAGAACAGGGTATTAATTTTCTGGAAAGAATTAATTGGAAAAGAAAACCTGAATAAAGTTTTACTGGTAACTCACGGTGGTGTTATTCGTGTAATTCTTCAGTCTATTCTGAAATTTCCTTTAGAAAATATGTTTTCAATTCAGATTGATTACGGTAAAAAAGTCATTATAAAAATAGAAAATAAGATTCCTGTCATCCGGCAGGTGAATGTATAGCAGTTTTACTTTTGCCACAGTCATTTCAGGCATAATGAGTAACTTTATATTAATGCAAAGTTTTTAAATTTTTTAATTGATTAATACCTTTGTTCTTTGCGTTTAAAAATATAGACTTTCTTTAAAAGAGACATATAATAGAAAAATGCCATTCAGACTGAAGCAGAAAATCCTACTTAAACTCTAAATGACATTCAATATTCTATAATCTATTGGCTGTTTTTCTTTTTCTTCCAGGGCGCATTCTTCTGAATATCCCCTGCCATAATACATCCGTAAGGCATCACTTCATCCAGTACTTCACAAAGTCCGTATTCTTCAATCTGAGCTCTTACATTCTTAGCATTCTTATAAGCAGACGGCAATTCCGAAATATCAATTTCATTGGAAAAGAAACGAACATCCAGCCCTTGAGTTTCTTCATGGAAGATCTCTTCAATTGTTTTATGAGCCAATGATTTTTTATGCTGACTTCTGCTGAAATTTCTTCCCGCGCCATGAGGAGCAAAACCTAAATTTCTCTCATTAGTGGTTCCTTTTACGATCAATACAGGCTCAGCCATATTTAAAGGAATTAATCTTGGTCCTGTAATATCCGGTAAAAATTTATCATCCAACGGTGTAGCACCTTTTGCATGGTAGAATAAATCTCCGTCTCTGAATACAAAATTATGCTCATTCCAGTAACGGTCCTCCTTTTCGATTTCTAATGCATTCAGAACAGCATCATGAATGGAAGTATGATTTTCTTTGGTCCATTTTCTTATTAATTGTAAAGCTTCCCAGTAAGATTGCCCTTCCTCTGTATCAAATGGAATCCATGCATTTTCTTTCAGTGTTTCAGGAGAAATTTCCTGTCTGAACCGATTGGCTACTTTCATTCCTTTATCATATAATGCAGCTCCCGGAGCTCTTGATCCATGATGAGTAACCAGCATTGTATTTCCTGTGTTTTTAGAAATACCTACGAAAAGGAAATGGTTACCGTCTCCCTGAGTTCCCATATGAGAACGGGCAATACTTATCAGCCTCTCATCATTTAAAAACTCGTTTTCTCTGAAAGCATCCATTAGCTCTTGTGACATCGGCATTTGCTCACCTCTTGGTCTTCCTCCGTATCCGAAATGAGTGGCAGCATGTGCTGCATCCAGTACTCCTTTAGGATCAGCTTTTCCAAAATCGGTCAACATAACAGAGCAGCAGATATCTGCGCTATGAAATCCCGGGTGGATGGCATTTTTGGCAACAACTACACCTCCTACGGGGATTTGTCCTGAAGGTCCTGTCGGACAGGCATCAGGCATAATCGCTCCTTCAATCAGAGTAGGAGTTTTCATTAATACGTTCATAGTATTGATTACTTTTTCCACATTATCGGCTTCGCTTTCATGTTCTGCTTTGATGTTAATAATGAAATCTTTTGGCTTTTCATGAAGAGGGATTGGATCAGGTTGTTTGAATTGTTGAAGATATTCTTTCATTTCATCTTCATTCAGATTATTTTCATTGATATGAAGAATAGCTTCTTTAAACCATTTAGCCTGTCTGTATCCCAGTTCAATAATATGATTTCCGTTAATTTTCATTTCTCGTTTCATTTTGTTGATGCAAAGTAATGAAGTAAGTGCGCAGTAATTTTGCGTAGATTAAAATATTTATTATTTTTGGTGAAAAATAAGTCATTCCAAGGAAAATGAAACTAATAATGGCTATTTTACGAATGACAAAACTAGATTAATTTTAAATAAAAAATATAATGGTACTAGAACAATTGGAAACTTCTCCTGAAACTATTCAATTCAATGATGTGATTGCCTATATCGATGCTCATTATGATTTTACACCTACTCAGTTTAAAAATGGAGATACTTTAAATGAGGCAGGACAGAATAACGGATCATGTAAAGTATTTGGTTTTGCAAAACTTAATCATCTTCCTGCACACAAGGTATTGCCTCTTTTCGGAGCATTTTACAGAGAAGATGTATTAAAAAATCCTGAAGGAACCGATCATCAGAATATCAGAAACTTTATGAAGTATGGCTGGGAAGGGGTTTCATTTGAAGGTGAAGCTTTAAAAAGGAAGTAATTTCTTTTGTACTATCATAAAATAAAATATCATGTCCTCTAATAAGAATGCTCTTATACGCTATAAAACGTTAGATAAATGCCTGAAAAACAAGTATAGGAAATATACACTGGAAGATCTTATCGATGAATGTTCGGAAGCTCTGTTTGAATATGAAGGTAAAGAATCTTATGTAAGCAAAAGAACGGTGCAGCTGGATCTGCAGAATATGCGCAGTGAAAAATTTGGGTATGAAGCACCTATTGAGGTATATGATAGGAAATATTATAGGTATAGTGATCCTGATTACAGTATCCATAATATTTCGGTGAATGAAAGTGATCTTAAGGCCATGAATAATGCAATCCAGATCCTGAAACAGTTTAAGGACTTTTCCATGTTTAAAGAGATGAACGGGGTAATTCAGAAACTAGAAGATTCTATTCATTCTACCAGTCAGAAATCTATTATTCATCTCGATAAAAATGAACAATTGAAAGGGCTGGAATATATTGATGTTTTGTATGACGGGATTCTCAATAAAAAGGTTCTTAATATTCTATATAAGAGTTTTACTGCAAGAGAGTCCAGTATCTTTGTTGTCCATCCTCAATTACTAAAGGAATATAATAACAGATGGTTTTTGATCTGTCTTCATAAAGGAAAGATGTGTAATCTGGCATTGGACAGAATGGAAGATATATCAGTAGAAGATAAAGTTCAGTATATTGATAAGAATCTCGATGGGGATGAATATTTTAAGGATATTGTAGGTGTTACCGTATCGGAAACTATGGCTCCGAGAAATGTTGTCTTTTTTGTAGATGCAGCCAATGCCCCTTATGTAAAAACTAAACCTTTACATAAAAGTCAGGAGATTCTTGAAGAAACAGATGAAGGTATTTTATTTAAAATATGTGTCCAGATTAATTACGAGTTGGAGCGTCTATTACTGGGCTTTGGAGATAGTTTAATTGTTCATAAGCCCAGAAAGCTGAGGTTGAGAATGGAAGAGAAATTTAAAACAGGGAAAGGAAATTATGATCAATTGATTATTTCTGAGGAGTAGTCAGTAATTTTTATAGGTAAACAATTTGTGGCTTGAAAATTGCAATTATTATTTAAAATCCTTATTATGAAATCAAGAATATTTAAAGCTATCCTTACTATTTTAGCACCGTTAGTAC
>NZ_JALAHD010000082.1 GCF_022712095.1 Chryseobacterium sp.
TATAAAAAAATCCATATCTTTGCACTCTGAAAATTAATAGATAATTACGATTTAAATATATAGTAATGAGTAAAAGAACATTCCAGCCATCAGAAAGAAAGAGAAGAAACAAACATGGTTTCAGAGAAAGAATGTCTACGCCAAATGGAAGAAGAGTTTTGGCTGCAAGAAGAGCTAAAGGCAGAAAGAGATTAACTGTAAGTGCAACTCGCGCTAAGAGATAATTTCTGAATTATCATATACAAATTATGCTTGGAAAAGAAGTTTTTCAGGCATTTTTTGTTGTTAAAATTTGCCAAAATTAAGGCAGATTAAGCTTCTTTTTTCTATTTTTAAAGACTGAAAACTATTCCTCGGAATAGTCCATAAAAAATCAAATTATGCCACATACAAGTATCTCCGGAGATAGTATTATCAATTTACAACATGCTAAAATTGCACAAAAAAATTTCACCGTTCTTTCTGATGTAAATCTTAATATAAAGAAAGGTAAATTTTGCTACCTTATAGGAAAAACAGGTTCAGGAAAAAGTTCTCTTTTGAAAACCCTTTACGGACATATTCCTTTAACAGCCGGGCATGGTACAGTGGTAGGTTTTGATCTTGCCAAATTAAGAACTTCCGAAATCCCTAACCTTAGGAGAAAATTAGGAATTGTATTCCAGGATTTCCAGCTGCTTTCAGACAGGACTGTTGAAAAAAATCTAAGATTCGTACTTGAAGCTACCGGATGGAGTGAAAATATAAAAATCGAAGACCGTATCAATGAAGTACTCAGCAGTGTAAACATGAAAAGCAAAAAACATAAAATGCCACACGAGCTTTCGGGAGGGGAGCAACAACGTATTGCTATCGCCAGAGCACTGCTAAATCACCCAGACCTTATTCTTGCGGATGAACCAACAGGAAATCTGGACCCTGAAACTTCAAACGAGATCATGACGTTACTGAAGCAGGTGGCATTAGAAAATGAAGCTGCTGTAGTAATGGCAACCCATGATTATCATATGATTCAAAACTTCCCGGGAGAAGCCATCAGATGTGAAGATGGCAGAGTCTCTGTATTAGATACAGCGGAATTATTCGAATAAGAGAATTAAAATTACTTAAAAACATGAAACTCCTTGGTGAGCTCAAGATATTGGTCCGAGTATTTTCTCGGACTTTTTTCTATGATAAATTCAGCTTCTTCCAAAGGTCTTTCCAGAAAAGAAAACTCAAGAATCAACCTCTTTACTTTTGAGCCTTCTATACCTCTAATATTAACTTTCCTAGTCACATTCATCCCTTCTTCCTTAGTCATTTTAATCCAATCAATTCCAACTTCAAAAGGAATGATGACAGATAAAATACCTTTTTCAGAAAGCAATTGTGATGCTTTATTGATAAGCTGCTTAAAATTAAGTTCAACAACCTGGCGTGCTATTTTATCTTTAATAGAATCCGATTCTTCAAAATAAGGAGGATTAGATACAATAAGATCAAACTTACGGTCACTCAGGAAAGCTTTAAAATCCTGATGCTGATTATATAGTCGTGAACGGAAAGGAGAATTTTCAAAATTTGTCCGGGTAAGTTCCACTGCCTCCTCCTGAATATCTATCCCCAGAAAAGAGGCATCTGGGTTTCTCTGAGCCAGCATTAATGAAATAAGCCCGGTTCCCGTTCCTACTTCCAACACATTTTGAACACCTTCTACATGAGCCAGAGCACCAAGCAATACTCCATCTGTCCCTACACGAAAAACATCTTTGGACTGCTCAATACTAAATTGTTTAAATTTGAAAGGCTTCACTTATAAATTAACAGGTAATGTAACTGTAAAAGTAGATCCTTTACCCACTTCGGATTTTACGGATATTTCCCCTTTGTAATCTTCGATCATTTTCCTCACCATAGATAAGCCTAACCCCATTCCACTGCTTTTTGAAGTGAAATTAGGTTCAAAAATACGTTCATACATGTTTTCAGGAATTCCTATTCCGTTATCCTGCACCGATATCATTACTCTTCTCTGGTGCTGCTCAATATCCACGTTGATGAGTAGTTTTCTGTCATCACTTTTTGCCTGCTTAGCATTGGTCACCAAATTGGTAATAATCCTTGAAAGATAGATCTTATCCATACTGATCATGATATTCTCCTTATTCGTATGGGTAAAAATATTGTCATCATTAAATACACGCAGGATATCCGCAACCTCGGTATTCAGATTAATAACCTCATTATTTTTCTCAGGAAGCTTTGCAAATTCCGAGAAAGCTGATGCCACAGTTGCAATCAGATCGATCTGATCTACCATCGTTTTGCTCATTTGCTTTACTTTATCCCTTACATTCGGATCTTCAGGATCAAATTTTCTTTCAAAATTCTGAATGGTGAGCTTCATAGGCGTCAAAGGATTTTTAACCTCGTGAGCCACCTGCTTCGCCATTTCACGCCATGCTTCTTCCGATGCTTTAAAACGCAGGCGCTCTTTCTGATCCTGAATCTGGAGAATCATCCTGTTATAAGCTCTCGCCAACGCATTCAATTCATCATTTTTATAATATCTGATAGGACGCATTTCATTTTCAAACAATGTAATACGGGTAATCATATCAGAAAATTTAGTAATGGTTTTTGCCAAATTATTAGAAGTAATCCAGCTAAGCCATATACTGAAAAGGATAAGAAATATATCTACTAATAATATATATTTAACATATTTATGAAGAACTTCAAAATAAGCAGATTCATTGTGGTATAAAGGAATGTAAACAATTCCAATAGGCTCCAGTACGTTATTCTTCAACACCAGATAAGACGAAGTAAACACGGCATCTTTTGCCTGGTCGTACCCACGGATATCAATTCTGGTATCAGTAGAAAGAATTCTGTTTACTACATTTACAGGAACACGTTTCTGCTCAATAAGACTTTCATCTTTATTGGACAGCAGATAATTCCCTTTAAGATCATAAATTACAATATCATGCTGGTTGATATCTGCAATTTCAAGTATTTTATTAGCTAAAACTTCAGGTAAATCTTTGGTGTCAACATAGGACCGGCTCACTGCATAATCCAAATATCCCATTACGGCATTTGTTTTATCCTGCATATCTATCCTACTCTGATTCAAGGAATTATTTCTCAAAACAAAATAAGGAACCAAAGATGATGCTGCAACACTTAAGATACAAACTAATAAAAAACCTAAAAAGAAACGATTCCTTAAACTATATCCTCTGTATTTAAATGACATCCTGTTTTTTAATTAACCTAGCAATATACTTACCAATTATATCAAATTCCAGATTTACTGTATCACCAGGCTGGAGATGCTTCATATTTGTAAATTCCCAGGTATAAGGAATAAGAGCTACAGAAAACTGAGCATCTTCACTTTTCGCTACTGTCAAACTGATTCCGTTTACAGTAATAGATCCCTGAGGAACCGTTACGAAACCTCCGTCTGCATTATATTTAACAGTTACAATATAGCTACCGTCTTTATTCTCTATTCCCACTACCTCACCGGTTCTGTCAACATGTCCCTGAACAATATGTCCGTCCAGTCTTCCATCCATTTTCATACATCTTTCCAGATTCACTACAGTTCCCTCTTCCCATTTCCCTAAATTGGTTTTTTCAAGGGTTTCATTAATGGCAGTTACCGTATACTGATGACCTTCAGTCTTCACAACCGTTAAACAACAGCCGTTGTGAGCAAGACTTTGATCTATCTTTAATTCGTTGGTAAAAGGACCGCTCAAAGTAAAATCTATATTACTTCCTTTCCTTTCTATTTTTTCAACAATGCCTACCGCCTCAATAATTCCTGTAAACATATTATTTTTTGTTAAATTTGTAAATTCTAATCTTCAAAGATAATCAAAATGAGTCCAAAAAACCACAAAGTACGAGTAGGAATTTCAATTGGTGATTTTAATGGCATCGGACCTGAAATCATCATGAAATCTCTGAAAGACAAAGCTATGACTGATTTTTTTACACCGGTCATTTTTGGATCGGGAAAATTATTCACTTATCAGAAGAACATTTTTAAGCTGAATCTGAATTTTAATTATATTACGGAAGCTTCACAAGCCCAGAACGGAAAGCTGAATATGGTTAACCTTGTGAAAGATAATGTAAATGTAGAATTGGGAACTCCCACGGAAGAGTCCACTAAAATGGCTATCGATTCTTTAGAAGCTGCTACCGAAGCTCTGATGAAAGGTGATATTGATGTTTTGGTAACCGCACCTATCAACAAAGATGAAATGGTAAAAATGGGATTCAAACATGCCGGGCATACCGGATACTTTGAAGAAAAATTCAATAAGAAAGGGTTGATGTTTTTGGTAACAGAAAGTCTAAAAGTTGCTGTTTCCACACATCATATTCCTATTTCCAAAGTAGCTGAAAATATTTCAAAGGAAAAAATAAAAAAACAAATTAAGCTTCTTAATCAATGTCTGATAGAAGATTTCTGTATTCAGAAACCTAAAATTGCAGTTCTGGGGCTGAATCCTCACTCAGGTGACGGAGGGGTAATCGGTAATGAAGAAATCGAAATTATAGAGCCTGCCATTAAAGAGCTTTCTGATAATGGAATTTTAGCTTTCGGACCTTTTCCTGCCGACAGTTTCTTCCAGCCTAATAAATATTCAAGTTTTGATGCTGTTTTAGCCATGTACCACGATCAGGGCCTTGCTCCCTTCAAAACATTAGCCTACGAAGAAGGAGTGAACTATACTGCCGGACTTCCTTTTATAAGAACATCTCCTGATCATGGTGTAGCATATGATATTGCAGGAAAAAATGTTGCAGATGAACAAAGCTTTACGGAAGCCATCTTCACTGCCATTAAAATTTTCAAAAACAGGAGTGAATATAATGAACTTATGAGCAACCGCTTGCAACCAAGAAAAATAGCTATAGATAACGGAGTGGATGAAGATCTTCCGGAGGAAACTGAGTCTTAAATCTTTAAAACAAATTTTTCAGTTATTTATTGGAAATTTTATTTGTAATTATAAAAAAAATGCATATTTTTGCACACTCATTTTATGGACAAGCTAAGAAACTACGATATAAGTTTTTCCGGATTAAAAAACGGAAAACATGAGTTCAGGTTTGAGATAGATAAGGCGTTCTTTCAATTATTTGATACTGAACAGGAGTTTACAAATCCTAGAATTTCTGTAGATGTTTTATTGGATAAACATACTACATTTTTAGAATTTGAAATAAAAACAAGCGGTTTGATTGAACTTATTTGTGATATCACAAACGAAAATTTCGATCATCCTATAGAAAACCAGATCAGGGTTTTAGTAAAGTTTGGAGAAGAATATGATGATTCTGATGAAGAAGTAATCACCATTCCTTCGGGAGATCATGCTTTTAATACAGCACAATTGATCTACGAAAATGTAATTCTTTCCATTCCCATGAAAAAAATATCACCGAATGTAAGTGATGAAGATCTGGAAATCCTGGATAAGTTCAGCCCTAAAGATATTGAAGAAACCGAAGAGGAACAACACGAAAGTGATCCAAGATGGGATGCTTTAAAAAAGTTAAAAGATAAAAATTAAGATAATTTAATGATGAGATGGTGAATCTCATCGCTCATCAATTAAAAAAGTTATTAGAAATGGCACATCCAAAGAGAAGACAGTCGTCTACAAGAAGAGATAAGAGAAGAACTCACTACAAAGCTGTAGTTCCTCAATTAGCTAAAGATGCAACTACAGGTGAATTACACCTTTATCACAGAGCGCACTGGCATGAAGGAAAACTTTACTACAGAGGTAAAGTAGTATTGGAAAAAACAGTGGAAACTACTGAAGAAAACTAAGAGTACTTTTTCTTAAAAAAGACTCGTTTTTAATACAAAAACAGCCCAATTTTGATAAAATTGGGCTGTTTTTTGTTGTTTTTTACGATTTTTTGGTATCTTTGGACCAATAATCAAATATCAAATTTATGGACATTAAAGACATACAGAATCTTATTAAGTTTGTATCTAAAGCTGAGGTATCAGAGGTAAAATACAAAACTAAAGATTTCGAAATCACTATTAAAACTCCATTAGCAGGAAGCGAGGTAAGCTATGCCCAACCTACAGTTTATCATTCAGCTCCTCAACAGGTAGCAGCTCCTGCACCTGCTCAGGCTGCAGCACCTGCGGCAGCAGAAAAAGCTGAAGCGGCTTCTGATGACAGTAAATATGTGACCATTAAGTCCCCTATGATTGGTACTTTCTACAGAAAACCGTCTCCTGATAAAGATGTTTTTGTAAACGTAGGAGATGAAGTTTCTAACGGAAAAGTGGTTTGTGTAATCGAAGCAATGAAATTATTTAACCAAATCGAATCTGAGGTAAGCGGAAAAATCGTTAAGATATTAGTAGATGATGCTACCCCTGTAGAATATGATCAACCTTTATTCTTAGTAGATCCATCTTAAGGAATTTTAGATGAAAGATTATAAATTTTAAATGAAATTGATTCGTTTAAAATAATTTAAAATTAAAATTTAAAATTTCGGAGAGATGTTCAAAAAAATATTAATAGCCAATCGTGGCGAAATTGCAATGCGTATCCTTCGTACTTGCAAAGAAATGGGAATCAAAACTGTAGCGGTTTATTCTACCGCGGACAAAGACAGTCTTCATGTAAGATTTGCTGATGAAGCAGTTTGTATAGGTCCCGCAATGAGTAAAGACTCCTATCTTAAAATTCCAAATATTATTGCCGCAGCAGAAATTACCAATGCTGATGCTATACATCCGGGATATGGATTCCTATCTGAAAATGCCAATTTCTCAAGAATCTGCCAGAAAAACGGAATCAAATTCATTGGTGCCAGTCCTGAGCAAATTGAAAAAATGGGAGATAAGGCAAACGCTAAAGCAACCATGAAAGCAGCAGGCGTACCATGTGTACCTGGTTCTGACGGATTAATCGAATCTTATGAACATGCAGTAAAAGTCGCTGAAGAAACAGGATATCCTGTAATGATCAAAGCGACTGCCGGAGGTGGTGGTAAAGGAATGAGAGCGGTTTGGAAAGCAGAAGATCTTAAGGAACATTGGGAATCTGCGATTCAGGAAGCAGTTGCTGCATTCGGAAACGGAGGTATGTATATGGAAAAACTGATTGAAGAGCCAAGACATATCGAAATTCAGGTGGCAGGTGACCAGTTTGGAAAAGCATGTCACCTTTCAGAAAGAGATTGCTCAGTACAAAGAAGAAATCAAAAGCTTACTGAAGAAACTCCTTCTCCGTTCATGACAGATGAGCTTCGTGATAAAATGGGAGCAGCAGCAGTAAAAGCTGCAGAATTTATCGGATACGAAGGAGTAGGAACTATCGAATTCCTTGTAGACAAGCATAGAAATTTCTATTTCATGGAAATGAATACCAGAATTCAGGTAGAGCACCCGATCACTGAGCAGGTTATTGATTATGACCTTATCAGAGAGCAGATTCTTCTTGCAGCCGGAACTCCAATCTCAGGAATCAATTATTATCCTAAATTACATTCAATAGAGTGCAGAATCAATGCTGAAGATCCATATAACGACTTTAGACCTTCTCCGGGAAAAATCACAGGATTAAACATTCCTGGGGGACACGGAGTAAGAGTAGATACTCACGTTTATTCCGGATATTCCATTCCTTCCAACTATGACTCTATGATTGCCAAGCTGATTACTACCGCTCAGACGCGTGATGAGGCTATTGCAAAAATGAGACGTGCTTTGGAAGAGTTCTATATTGAAGGGGTAAAAACCACAATCCCATTCCACAGACAACTGATGGATGATGAAGATTACCTATCAGGAAATTACACTACAAAATTCATGGAGACTTTTGTAATGGATAAAAAGTATGACAATCACTAAGATTTATACAATATTCAATAAAAAAGCTGCTTTATAAAGCAGCTTTTTTATAATTTATCCTTTTTCTTTTTTATCATAAGTTTTCCGGGTTCTAAATGATCCGAAAATGCTTCCACAACGACATTCTCTCCCGACCCATCATTCTGGATAATAATCTGTGCATATCCGTTAAACAGCTTTCGCTTCCAGGATGCTGATTTTTCCATAATCTGTATAAGTCCTGGGTCTTTATTTAATTCATCCCAGGAATTCTTCTTCATTTGAGGGCTGGCAGCAATATAAATGATATTATTTCCTTTTTTCAATAAAGAAGCTTCTAAAATATATCTCTGAGAATCTTCTACCCGATGGACTTACCTTTTTACCATTAATAAAAATAACAGATTCTTCTCCCAGTTTCTTATAATAATAAACAACCTTTACCGAAGAAGGATCTTTATCTAAGTGAAAATTCCCTTTATAAACGAAAGTATTCTTCTCATTTTTTTTGGTTTTTAATTATTAGACAGTGAGTAAAAACGTGACCTGCTGAATGTTTTTTAACACAAAGAAAAAAATTGAATTTTATAATTTTTAAGGGCAAAGAGACTCCCTTCTGAAACGGATTTATTAAGTTGCTGTTTTACTTAGTGTTTTCTTTTCTTAATCTATAGCTTTTATATATTAAACCGGATTATGGGAAATCCGGTTTTGTAAAAACTATTTGATATGAATGCGAAATTAATGCCTAGTCTGTCGTATAAGTAAAGTTATCAAAGTAATAGGTAGTCTGTGCTCCGGAAAATTCCTGGAATCCAAGGAACTGAACCGCCGTAGGATTTCCCAGTTCACTCCATTTATACTTAACTTCTACCCAATCATCTGATGTTGTAAATGCTTTTGAAGCATCTCCCCAGAACTGACTATTGAATACAAAGATTAATTTTCCGGGACCGTCTGAGCGCACTGCAAACTTAATTCCTGTATATTTGGTAACTGCATTGGAATCGGAATTCCAGTTACTTTGAAGATTACCCCAACCATCCATTTGTTTTTTGATGAATACATTTCCCTGGAATGCATTATCAGGATCGGTTATATATTCATGGTTATTCCAAGATTCCATATCCCAAGGCGAATAAAAGGCATCATCATAGATAGCAGTCCCTACTGCTGTATTCCACGTATTATTTCCGGATAAAGTACTTACCGTTACCTTCTTATTTTGAGAGCCAGCAGGCAGTTTCACTTTAATTTCTGTAAGCGTATAAGAAATGATCTGCGCATCCATATCTCCCACTTTTACAGCAGGGTCCACAAAATAATTTCCTTTAATCGTAATCGTGTCTCCATCAGCAGCATTCACTGGCTGAAATCCTCTGAATATCGGAGCCGGCGGAGCAATTACAAAATCGTATTCTGCACTTCCTGCATTGGTAACCAGTTTCAGTTTATTATTCCCGTTAACATAAGGAGTATTGATATCTACGGTTACAATGATTGTATTGTCAGTAACTAAATTAGGATTAAAGTAAGATTCATGTTCATTAAAGTAGACGTGTTTCAATGAAGCAAATCCCCGTCCTTTAATAATATAGGTATTGTTAGCATATCCCATATGGGTACTTACCAATGGATTTACAGCCTGTCCGTTTTCATCTACTGATGCCGAGACCATATCAATTTCGGGAGTCCCTGCATAAAGGTTATCATCGTCATCGTTACATGAAAACTGGGATAATGCAAAAAATACTAAAGCAACTATTTTAAAATAGGCCAATATAAACTTTTTCATGTTCTTAGTTTTTAAAATTGATACGCTACAGGAGCCTGTAAAAGTTTAGGGTTTTTAGCTACGTCATTTGCCGGATAAGGTAAAGTAAAGTCGTTATTATCCGGAGTATAATATTCAGCACTAAACATACTTCCTCTGTTCTGAGCTGCCATAATTGCGATTGCCTTACTTCTGTCTATTCTTCCGAGATCAAACCAGAAATCTCCTTCAAAGGCAAGCTCTCTTCTTCTTTCTTTAAATAAATCATCAAAAGTAAATGACATTACATTCGATAACCCGGCTCTGTTTCTCACAGCATTATAAGATTTTAAAGCCGAAGCATCAGATGTTGAAGCAGCTCCTCCCATTACAGCTTCTGCATGAATTAAAAGCAAATCTGCATATCTCATGATATACGTATTGTTATCCATCATAGCCCAGGCATCCATTGGTCCTGTCTCATTACCGTTTACAATTCCTATACAATATTTTTTAATAGCTGCCCCGGCACCCTGACCACCGATTTGATCTGCTGCAGGAACAGTAAAGCCTACCTGAAAATTAAGTCCGTTTTTAATTTTCATATCAGGATATACATTCCCAGGGAACATAATGGTTTCGTTTTTTCTTACATCACTATTTTCATAAAGTGTTAAAATATCCTGAGACGGAGCAAAAACACCTCCATAAGAAGCATTGGATGTCGAGATTGTTCCATTACTGATTCCAAACTGAGTATTACAGTTATTGGCGGAACCGTAGTTTGCATCTGTTTTCCACTGCAGAGCAAAGATGGATTCTTCATTATTGTTATTGGCATATTTAAAAAGGTCAGCAAAAGATTTTCCACTTAAAGAATAGGAAGAGGTTCCACCCAATAATTTGAATTCCCCGCTATTAATCACTTCTTCTGCTAGCTGTTTGGCCATTGCATAGTTCTTATTATACAGATATACTTTTGCAAGCATGGCTTTTGCGGAACCTTTAGATACCCTGGCATTACTTGCATAGGCTGCTCCTCTTACTTTAGTTTCCAATAAACCAATAGCACTGTTATAATCCCTTCTGATCAATTCATACACATCTTCAATATAATTAGTATTAAGCTGTGGATCGGTAACATGCACCAGATTATTCTGAATAATAGGAACAGGTCCCCAAAGTCTAACCAGATAAAAATAAGCTGTAGCTCTCATAAAGTAGGCTTCTCCTAATGCGTTATCAATCACAGACTGACTTACAGAAGAACTCGCCTTGGTCTGAAGATTGTTGATCAGATAATTAGCCTGAGCGACATTTGCCCATAAAGCCTGCCAGCCGGCTAACATTTCAGGATCAGCAGATGTTATTCCGAAATTTCTCATGGCATTCACATCTGAAGAATTGGTATACATATTTCCTGAGCCTACCTCTGCAATGGCATAGAAAAATTTATTATTAAACTGAAACCATGTCTTGTAATATAAAGCATCCGTAGCTGTTCTCACCTGTTCATCATTCTGATAATAATTATCAGCACTGATGGAATCTTCTGAAGCTCTGTCGGTAAATTCATTACTGCATGAAAGCATTGAACCCAATGCAAATGCCGCAATAAACAGTTTTCTAAAGTTTAAATGATATAAGGTTTTCATATTTATCAGTAATTAAAAGTCTAAGTTGACACCAAAAATAAAAGTCCTTGGAGTAGGATATCTTCCGTTATCCACACCGGTCAGCAATACATTCTGATTGAATGAGCCAATTTCAGGATCGTAACCTGAATAATTGGTAATGGTAAACAGATTCTGAGCCGTCACATAAATCCTGAATCTTGACAGATTAATCCTCGACGCAAAGTCTGATGGCAAAGTATATCCTAAGGTAATATTCTGAACTCTCAGATAATCTCCTTTTTCCACATATCGATCTGAGATCATGATATTGGGATGTGATATACTGTTAATCAATCTCGGCTGGCTTGCAGAAGTATTCTCAGGACTCCAGTAATCCAAAGCATCTACCAATTGGTTCTGGTACATCATTGCATTCTGGGTTCCGTTTCTTTTTGTAAGATTTAGAATATCATTTCCTACCGATCCCTGAATAAAAATAGAAAGATCAAGGCTTTTATATCTGAAAGTATTGGTAAACCCAAAAGTAAAATCAGGATGTGGATTTCCTATTACGGCCTTATCCAGATCATCAATTTTTCCATCCCCGTTGATATCTACATATCTTACATCTCCTAATTGAGGTGCATCTCCATATACTGTTGGAGCATTAGCCAGATCCGCAGCTGTTCTGTACAGTCCGTCATATTTTAATCCCCAGAATGTTCCTATCGGCTGTCCGATCAATGTATTTGTTGCTACCATTGGCTGGTAACCATTGATATTCACATATTCCGTCAGGTTAGACATTCCGCTGGCCAAACTTAATAATTGGTTTTTATATTTTGTAAATACTAAATTACTGCTCCATGTAAAATTCTCCCCTTTGGTTTCATAAGAGGCTGTGATTTCAATCCCCCTGTTCCTCATATCTCCGATATTAGAATAAGGAGCTTCTATTCCTCCGTATTGAGAATAACCTCCCGTCAGATAATCCGGTAACGGTAACTTAAATAAAAAGTCCGAAGATTTTTTATCAAACCAATCGAAGTTCATATTCAGTCTTTTAAATAAAGTCAGATCCGCTCCTAAATTGGTTTGCTTCATCGTTTCCCATTTCAGATCCGGATTATTGAGATAAGCCGGTGTATTGTATATTGTTAACTGGGAAGAATAAAGATTATTAGGAATCTGCTGATTTCCAGTTTCTCCATACCCGGCACGGAATTTTAAATTACTAACAATACGGGAAGGAATCCATTCCATGAATTTTTCCTTAGTTACTCTCCATGATGCTGATACACCTGGGAAATAACCTATCTGATTCTTACCACCGTTTCCTTGCGGATCAAATTTCGAAGACTGATCTCTTCTGATTGTCGCTGTCACGCTGTATCTGTTATCAAAATCATAGATCAAACGTGCAAAATAGGAGTTCATAGAAGCACTTCCTTTATAGCTCGTGGCTTTGGTTTCATCTGCCATACTCAGCGTATAAATGTCATTAGATTTGAACCCATGTCCTTCTCCAGTCATCCCTTTCCAGTGATTATCTAAAGCTTCATGTCCCACGAGTACAGTTAGTTTATGACTTCCAAATGTTTTGTCATAGGTCAGCAAATTCTTGATATTGGTAGAATACCAGTCATTATCCCTAAGCCATAAATCTGCTGTATCATTAGATTGAGAACCTCGATTATATTGAGGCCAGAACTCTGTATTTTCTGCAAATTCAGTATTGGCAGACAGTTCCAAACGATACTTCAATCCTTTGAATAAGTCAGCTTCTGCATAAATATTTCCCAGGAAATTCTTTCTGATAAGTTTATTTACTTTGCTCAAAGCCTCCGCCACGGGGTTGAAATAGTTAACATTCTGCCCTGCGGGTGGTGATGCATAGGATCCGTCGGCATTGTAAACAGGAAGGTCAGGCGCCTGGAGCAATGTGTTTGAAATCAGTCCTCCATAACTCTGGTTAATGGTATAATTTTCATTCGAGATTCCTGCAGAAATATTAGCTCCCGCTTTAAGCCAGGATTTCACTTTTGTATTAACATTCAACCTGAACGTATAACGTTTCAATCCCGTATTAATAATAGTTCCCTGCTGATCGAGAAACCCTGTAGACAAATAATAATTGGTGTCTTCCTTTCCTCCCGACAATGATAGCTGATGGCTCTGTGAAACTGCTGTTCTGTAGATTGTTCTCTGCCAGTCCGTTCCTTCTCCTAATAACTCAGGATGTGCAAATTCAGCTCTTACCTGTGTCCCAAATACGGGAGCCATTGCATTCTGCAGCTGGGCATATTGCTGTAAATTAAGAACATCAAGATATTTGTAATTGCTGGCAATGGAGGTAAAGCCTTCATAACTTATTTTTCCTACACCTCTTTTTCCTGATTTCGTAGTCACAATGATAACACCATTCGCCCCTCTGGAACCATAAATAGCCGTTGCCGAAGCGTCTTTTAAAACATCAATAGACTCAATATCATTAGGGTTCAAAAAAGATATGGGAGAAACGGCAACACTTCCTGCACCTCCTGTAGAAGAAAGGTCACTTCCCGCTATCGGTCTCCCTGAAGTGGAACGCCCGGTAGCATCTCCCGAAACAGGAACTCCGTCGATCACATATAAAGGTTCATTCGTACCGTTAAGAGAAGTTGTTCCCCTTACCCTTATCGACACGGCAGAACCAGGCTGCCCACTATTACTGGAAACAGTTACCCCGGCAAGCTTTCCCTGAATCATCTGATCAACGGAAACCTGCTTAATATCCTGTAAATCTTTAGATTTAATTGATGAAACAGCTGAATTCAGATCCGTTCTCTTCTGAGTACCGTACCCTATCACAACGACCTCATCAATTGTTTTCTCTTTCAAAGTATCACTACGTTTACTTTGAGCATTTATCAACCCGATCGGCAAAAAAGCAAATGCAAAAAACAATGCCGCTTTATTCTGAGAAGGGTCAAATAATAAGTTGTATTTTTTTCTCATGGTCAATAATAGAAAGAAGTAATTCTTAAATTAGAGTTAACATATAGTTTACATTGGTAGCAAATCTAATTTTTGAGGGCACCCAATATCAATACTATTTTGTCATAATTAAGTATTATTTCTACCGGACATCTCAAAAATTGTAAAAAGATTATATTTTAA
>NZ_JALAHD010000083.1 GCF_022712095.1 Chryseobacterium sp.
CAGATAGTTATTAATAGCATAGCTTCCTCTAAAGTATTTAGAAATAGCTGTAGCAATAGCTATAATAAAATAAACCCCAAATATATATTTAGGGTTTAATATGATTTTAAGAATTTTCTCTTTCAAAGCTGTGTGATGTATTATACCGCAACATTATTATCTCTTAACGCATCATTAAGTGATGTTTTCTTATCTGTAGATTCTTTTCTTTTCCCTATAATTAAGGCACAAGGAACCTGATATTCTCCTGCTGGATACTGCTTGGTATAGCTTCCCGGAATTACTACGGAACGAGAAGGAACTCTTCCTTTGATTTCCACCGGCTGATCTCCTGTAACATCAATGATCTTAGTAGATGCAGTAAGAACAACATTAGCTCCTAAAACTGCTTCTTTTTCTACGTGTACTCCTTCTACTACGATACATCTTGATCCGATGAAACAATCATCTTCAATAATAACCGGCGCTGCCTGTAACGGCTCTAAAACACCACCGATTCCTACACCACCGCTTAGGTGTACATTTTTACCGATCTGTGCACAGCTTCCGACTGTTGCCCATGTATCCACCATTGTTCCTGAATCTACATAAGCACCGATGTTTACGTAAGAAGGCATCATGATTACTCCTGAAGCAACGAAAGAACCTTCTCTTGCAATAGCATGAGGTACAACTCTTACTCCTTTTTCTGCATAATTTCTCTTTAAAGGAATTTTATCATGAAACTCAAACGGACCTACTTCAATAGTTTCCATTTTTTGAATCGGGAAATACATTACTACTGCTTTCTTCACCCATTCGTTTACCTGCCAACCGTTCCCTGTAGGTTCAGCAACACGAAGTTCTCCTGAATCTAATAAAGAAACAACTTCTCTGATTGCTTTCTGGCTGTCTTCATTCTGTAATAGGTCTCTATTATCCCAAATGTTTTCAATTGTTTGTTGTAACGACATGTCTGTAATTTAGATTAAAATAATTTTTTACAGGCAAATTTACAAAACTCTTTGCGCATGTAGATAAGCTTTGTTCCAATATTTTTCATTTAATGAAGAAATTATAACTCCTTTTGAGGTTGAAGCATGAATAAATTTAATTTCTCCGTCATTTCCGATATCGTGAACTATACCTACGTGAGATACACGGCTCCCTCCTGCTGTCGCAAAGAACAACAAATCACCGGGTTTTACTTCCTTGATATTTATTTTCTTCCCTGTCTCTGCCTGATCTGCAGACCTTCGGGGAAGTTTATAATCGTTTTCTTCAAATACTTTTAATGTAAAACCTGAACAATCAAAACCTGAAGATGTATTTCCTCCGAATTTATAAGGAGTCCCAATATATCTTTCAGCATCTTTTAACAGACTTTTAGCAGAACCTGTCGCTTTTCCGCTATAATTGGAATCTAACGTCCTCAGGTTTTCCGTTTTTGCTACCGTTTTAGTGTTTGTGCTTTTCTTGGCAGCCACACTTTTAGAACTCCCGCATGATACTATCAGGGAGGAAGTTAATAATAAAACTGAAAGTTGCTTTATTGCTGTGTTTCTATCAAATAATCTTAAAACCATATCACCTTGATTTTTACTAAAGTAACTGAATTTTTACAAATATACATATTATATTTTAATTATCTATAAACTATACTAGAACTATACTATAATTATAGTTTTAATATTTTTATTTAATTAAATATCACTATATTTGGCACCAACTCATTGCATATGGCTACATACGAAAGCTTGATTAAACTGAAAGGATCTGTTGGTGATCTGGTGTTCTATACCCTGAACGGAAAAAATGTGGTCCGGAAGAAAAGCGGATTCAATAAAACTGCTTATAAAAAGAATCCTGCCTATGAAAAAGTAAGGCAGAACAGTTCGGAATTCGGACATTGTTCCAAAGTGGGGAAAATGATCAGATCAGCACTGGAAGAATATATCAGGGAATCCAACGATCCCCTCCTCTATCAGAAATTCGCCCGATTAATGACACAGATTAAGGATCTTGATACTGTTTCAGCAAAGGGAGAAAGAACCGTATATAACGGAATGCTTACAGAAGAGGGAAAAATATTGCTCAGACAATTTCAACTGGGCAAAAAATCTAACCTGGAACATTTGTCCATGAGTATGGGATTATGGGATAAAAGCCTTCATTTAAATAATATTAATGCTGACGAAATTTCTATTGTCACTTTGAAGGTTGATTTTGAAGCGTATACTACAGATCACACAGAGCAGATAGTCCCTTTTACTGGTCAGACTGAAGCTTCTTTTGATAAACAATTTTCTGATGATGATTTCTTATTCTATTTTGTCGCTACCAAAAGAAAAGGAAAGATAACAGCAATGGGATTTGTATAATAAAAAAGCCTATAAATTCAATTTATAGGCTTTCATATTTTTAAAAAGTTTTTAATTTAATTTTTTTCTCCCGTCCAGCTTCCTGACCTCTCCGGAGTCGGAACAGAATTCTTCCAGCTTCCGTTTCCTTTATCGTCAGCAAGATTTCCTCTGAATTCTCCGTCGGAAGGTAAACCTACTACAGCATTCAATTCTCCGGAATCACTTAGACGTCCGGAAATACTATAATTTTCTTCATTAATATCCGAATGCATTGTTCCCGTCACTTTTCCGTCACTTGCTACCACAATATTCCATACTCCTTTGTCACTTCCTTCATAAGTCCCGGACCAGGTTCCTATATAGTCATAAATAGTATCTTCATCGGAGCTACAGCTTAACAGGAAAAGCGCAGTAAAAAAAAGTAGAAAAAGTTTCTTCATAGGTAATGATAGTTTTTATTTATAATTTTAAATCCGGGCTAAAATACAAATATTTTTTAAATATCAATAAATGAAGAACCTTATTTATTACTAAACGATACTGTTTATATAAAAAGAATATTAAAATTTTAATATTTTATCTATATTTAACTTAATCCTTCTATCTGACCATTCTTAAAATCAATATGAAGAGCTTGCGGTTCTTTTGGTAAACCAGGCATGCGCATGATATCCCCAGCCAAAACTACAATGAATTCTGCTCCGCGGTTGATTACAATATCTGAGATCTGGAATTCAAAATCATGGGCGACTCCGTATGCTTTCGGATCTGCGGAGAAAGAATACTGTGTTTTGGCAATACAAACCGGAAAATTATTCATATCTGTTTCCTGAATTTTTTTGATCTTTATAAGAGCCTGCGGGCTAAAGTTTACAGAAGCTGCGCCATAGATATTCTTTGCAATTTTCTCTACTTTCACTTTAATAGGATCATGATCTTCATAAACAAATTTCAGTTTTTCAGAAGGTTTTTCTTCTATCATACTGACAACAAGCTCAGCGAATTTCATAGCTCCGTCACCTCCTTTGGTAAAGGCATCATTCAGAGCAAAGCCTACTTCACATCGTTTGCAGAAATCCTGAATGATTTCTATTTCTTCCTCAGAATCGGTATTATATTTATTGAAGGCAATTACTATACTCTGACCATAAGAACGAATGTTTTGAATATGCTTTTTCAGATTGTCCAATCCTTTAATAATTCCTAATTTATTAGGCTGTTTGATTTCATTGATAGAAACTCCCCCATGCATTTTCAATCCTTGTGCAGTCACAACAATCACTGTAAGTTTAGGGTTTAATCCTGCTTTACGGCATTTGATATCAAAGAATTTTTCTGCTCCTAAATCAGCCCCGAATCCGGCTTCTGTAATAACGTAATCTGCATGACTCATCGCCATTTTTGTAGCAATCACAGAATTACATCCATGGGCAATATTGGCAAAAGGACCTCCATGTATAAAAGCTGCTGTATTTTCTGTAGTCTGAACAAGATTAGGGTTAAGGGCATCTTTTAATAAAACTGTAATAGCACCGGCAACTCCCAGATCTTTTATGGTAAACATACTTCCATCAGCTTTATATCCCAATAATATGTTTTCTATTCTTCTTCTTAAATCATCTAAATCCTGAGAAAGGCATAGGATGGCCATGATTTCGGATGCGGGAGTAATATCAAATCCTGATTCCTGTGGAACACCATTAGCACTTCCTCCTAATCCTGTCGTTATATTTCTTAAGTTTCTGTCATTAACATCCAATACTCTCTTCCAAAGTACTTCTTTCAATACTTTATCAGTTCCTCTGTTATGATAATTATAGTTATCAAGGAGTGCAGTAATCATATTGTGAGCAGAAGTAATGGCATGAAAATCTCCTGTGAAATGCAGGTTAATATTTTCCATTGGTAATACCTGTGCATGTCCTCCGCCAGCTGCTCCCCCTTTCATTCCGAAACATGGACCTAAAGAAGGCTCACGAAGTGCTACCACAGCTTTTTTTCCTATTTTATTTAACCCTAATGCTAACCCTATTGAAACGGTGGTCTTTCCGATTCCAGCCTTGGTGGGTGTAATAGAAGTTACTAATATCAGATTGGACTGATCTATTTTGTCCTGGGAAATCAATTCAAGAGGAACCTTTGCCATATGCTTTCCATACGGAATCACCTGTTCTTCCTGTATACCTACTTTCTGAGCAATTTTTGTAATCGGTTCTAAGGTTGTGGATCTTGCAATTTCAATATCTGAAGGAAACTTTTTAGCTTCTGTAGTATTCATATGTTTTCTCTGTTTAGAATGTATTCAAATGTACTTATTTTATGTTTCTTTGAAGGTGAGAAACATCATATAAAGGGAAATAAACATAGATAATATTATAATTATCCGTTTTTAAACTATTATAAATCAGTAAGTTATTTCATTATAATTCATAAGAAATACCCAAAGTTTAACTATTCAACATATAATTGACACCTGCTCTCACATACGGCATCCCTAAAAATAAA
>NZ_JALAHD010000084.1 GCF_022712095.1 Chryseobacterium sp.
TTTGTTCATTTTGCTGTTTTTTAAAATTAGAGATCATATTTCTCTGGTCTCCGTAATCAGAACTATAATCAATAATGGGTTGGTTAGTTGATTTACTACAACCCAAAAATAGCATTGAAGAGAATAAAATTAAATTTTTCACATTTTCAAAATTAAGCTTGATAATTACCTTCTCCTAAACAAGTAGTAGGTACCGTTCCACCAGTATTATGCGGTGTAAATGTACAAAAGCTACTATCATCTGAACAAATGTATAAACCATAAGTAAAACATGTTCCATTTGCGATATCTACAGCTCCCATACCATATTCATATCTATAGAGTAGTTTTGATTTGGTATTAACTTCCGGATTAACAGGGGAAGCTGTAGTAATATAACCCGAAACCCCAAAAACCACTTAAATAAATAATTTTTTTCATGAAATTTTTAAATTTTTGTTAATGAAATATGATTTTACTTACAAAACAATTATACAAATATTTTTTATTTCTCAATTACAGGGATCTCTACTTTTTTAAACTTTATCACTTTTTGACGAAAAACTCACAAAGTCTCAACAAACGTCAAAAGATTGCAGATACCTTTAAAAATAATTTTTAATTACAATTTATCTCCTTTTGAATATCTGTGAAAGTAAGTCTAAAATTCCTTTCGATAAATATTCTGTAAAAAGCTTAGTATTTCAATACTTATTTCATTAAGATGTGTTTCCAGTGCAAAATGTCCTGTATCGTATAATTTGATTAAAGCATTGGGAATATCTTTCTTATAAGCCTCAGCTCCTTCCGGAAGGAAAAATGGATCATTTTTACCCCACACCGCTAAAAGAGGAGGTTGATAAGTTCTGAAATACTTCTGAAAATCAGGATATAGAGCAACATTATTTTTATAATCTCCGAATAAATCAAGCTGAATATCATCACTCCCCTCACGATTCAGAAAGAACTGATCTGAATTATACCCGTCGGGAGAAACAAGCTCTACATTATCAACTCCATATGTGTATTGCCATTGGGTAGTTTCTGCGGTCAGGAATGACAGCAAAGCATTTCTGTTTTCTGCTGTCCTTTCTTTCCAATATTTCATGATAGGATTCCATCCCTCACTCAATCCTTCTTCATAAGCATTTCCATTTTGAGAAATGATCCCGGTTATTTTTTCCGGATTTGCCATCGCCAGCCTAAATCCTACAGGTGCTCCATAGTCAAATACATAAAGAGCAAATTTATTCAGAGATAACTGTTGGATGAACAGGTTTATGTAATAGGCTAGGTTATCAAAAGTATATTCGAATTCTTTATGACTGCGATGGCTTGATTCTCCAAAACCAATAAGATCGGGAGCAATTACATGATAATCATGTGCTAATATAGGAATTAACTCACGAAACATATGAGATGAAGAAGGAAAACCATGTAATAGTAGGATTGTTGGTGAAGATTCTTTGCCTGCTTTCCTATAAAAAATAGTTTCAGTATCTATACTGACGGATTTGTAAATAACTTTGTTCGATTCCATAATTTTTTTTTAAAGAGTTCTTTTAAATTTTCTGTAGTACAAAAGTATTTTACTTTAAAACTGTCTGCAATGACAATAAAGTTGCAAATACTGCCATATGTTTGTAAACAGTATATTTTCATTGCAAATTTGAATATGGAAAATAAAGTCAAACATATTGTAATATGGGTATCCCCTAGTCCTACTATATTGAGTGTAGCCGGACCATTAGAAATATTTGCCCGAGCAATAGATATGATAAATAAGAGCAATACTGATTTTGGATTCCAGTATGAGCTTCATGTTATCTCTTCTAGTGAAAATAAAGAAATAAAGTCTTCCTCAGGTCTGTGTATTGTGACGGAGGGTAATTTCCGGACAATAAATTATCCCATCGATACGCTTATAATAGCAGGTCTGTCATCCACTTCTGACTTGCATATTTCTACAGAGACTTTAGAATGGATAAGAGATCAATCTCAGCGGGTAAAAAGGATAGCCTCCGTCTGTACCGGTGCATATTTTCTAGCAGAAACAGGAATTCTGAATGGTAAAAAGGTGACTACACATTGGCAACATTGTAAGGCATTAGCTGAACGGTATCCTAAAATAGAAGTGGAAATAGCTCCTTATTTCATAAAAGATGGAAATGTTTATACTTCAGCAGGTATAAGTTCAGGAATGGATTTAAGTCTACTATTAATTGAAGAAGATCTAGGGCGTAATTTTGCATTGCAAATAGCAAATGGATGGTCCTATTCATGAAGCGTCCAGGTAATCAATTGCAATATGGGAACTTGCTGGAATATCATCAAATAAGTAATAAAAAAATCCGCAAAGTATGTGAATGGCTGCAAAACAATTTGCAGAATGATCTTAGGGTAGAGAAGCTTGCAGAAATAGCAGCTATGAGCTCCCGCAATTTCGCAAGGGTTTTTGTGCGTGAATTAAAAATTACTCCAACTAAGTATATTGATTATTTAAAGGTAGAAAACGCCTGTCAATATTTAACAGAAACACAATTATCACAGGACGAAATCGCAGAACTCTGCGGACTTCGTAATGCAGAAAGTCTAAGACGCCTATTTTTAAGAGTGTTAGATACTACCCCCGCTCAATATAGAATTAATTTTATTTAAACAATTATTTTTATTGAAGGAATTTGTTGGTAGTATATTTTAATTTAGATAGAAAATACATGTTATATAATTCTAAGGCTAGGAAAAATCTAAATTAAAAAAGTAACCCCTCAGCAGAGTCGGCAGAAGATTCACTTATAGTCATTTTAAAAATTAGTTTGTAAAAAAGCGTTCTTTCCTGATAAGTTGCCTTTAATGTCGTAAAAAGCGTTTAATTTCAAACGGCCTATCAATCTTGAAACCATTTCTTCAGAGTTTTTCATTTAATGAATCCTTAGATTCCATTGATAGAAGCTGTGCATATATTGTTTGCGAAATGCATAGAGAAAAAGAGAGCTAAATTTAAGGGAATTAAATTTAGTTCCATCTGAAATAACATATTTTAAATCCGATTGTTTGAGGGAGAACAGAAAAAAAAATAATTATAATCAACTACAGGGCGCCATAGATAAGATAATTTTTAGTGATTCAAGCAGTTTTCGACCTACTGCATAAACAACAGTCCGATTTACTTAAAAA
>NZ_JALAHD010000085.1 GCF_022712095.1 Chryseobacterium sp.
ATCTTGTGACCCGATAGCTTCTTTTTCTTCAAATTCTTTAGTAATTATTCTTGAGAAACCAATATTTCCTGCACACGTCAGTAAAATCTGATTTTCTTTAAGAAGCATTTCTTCTATAAATGGCGTTTTAGATTTGGACAAATATTCGCACTCAGCAAAAGGATCTAACAGAGATAAGTCTGCTCCCTTTAAATACGGTATTCCATTTTCATTGTTAACTTTAACTCTTTTAAAAATGCCAGGACGCCGAGTTTTATATTTTAACGATTTTAAATCCTTAAATTCTACTCCTTTATTTTGGAGTTGCTTTAATTTATAAACACCTTCATTTATGAAAGTATTACCATTTAACCGGGTTTGAGAGTTTGATTTAATTTGAGATATACTTATTTTATCAACTTTTTTAACAAAATTTTTATCCTCGTTTGTAAATAGTTCTTTTAGAAAAATTTCTTGAGCCTTTAATAATGAATGGTAACCATTTTCTCTAATTGATTTAGCCCGAATTATATCATTGTTGATTTGTTTTAACAAATCCTGTTTTATAATTGGCACTAAGGTTTTGCTGATCCCTGGTGCTTCAATATATCGAATTGCTGATCCAGAAGCATTTTTGTTAATTTGAGCTCTACCATATTTAGATTTCAAAAATGCGGTCAGATAGCCATTATAATCTTTATCCTTCACGATTAGTCTAGCTACGTTATTAGCAAAAGCACAACCTTTTAAAAAATCATCTACCATCCCTGCATAGCCTACGATGGTTCCAAACCCAGTTATTAGAATCCATCCTTCCTCTACTTCTAAATTCAGTTTTTCAACTTGATTTTTAGACAAAAAAACAGAGCTTTCATAATTTAATTTTATTATATCGTGGCTTTGTTTATAGGGAACTGAAGAAACACTTTTTTCACAATATTGTCTTTTAAAAATTGACGGATTGAAAAGATCTCCAAACGAAGAAAGTTCTCTTAACTCTAAAGATGAATTCTCTAATAACCGGCTATATATAGCATTAGGATTAAGATGGAATTTCCCTTCAAGTCGTTTCTCTTTTAGTAATTCAGAATATTTTATAGAAGATGCTACCATAACTAATTATTAATAAATTCTAAATATGCCTTTGCAATTTTAGGCAAATCATCATCCAATATCCGTTGTTTCTCGGTACGTGATTTTACCATCGGTTTCCCATCTTCTGGTCGGTAGGCTACATATTTATTCTGTACAGGGAAAATAATTTCAGCTCCATCTTCATCTCGTAAATAGATTGGATTACCTCTTCGGTCTTTTCCTAACTTTTCGGCTATTGCCATAAACACGTCGTAATCTTCTTCTCCTTCGTGGGCAATATTGCGTTCATTGGCAGATTTCTTTTGTAAGAACAAAAGCGAAGCTTGTACACCAACTTGGGGAAGGAAGGCTTCTACAGCTAAATCCACTGAAGCTAATATTTTAAATTTATCCAATATCCATTCTCTGACAGGCAATGTATTCGGATTACCTAAAATGCCATCTGGCAATACGATAGCCATTTTACCGTCTTCTTTCAAAAAGTTGTAACAAGCTTCTATAAATAAAACCTCGGGCGCAGTTGAGTACTTTGATAGCTCATATTTTTCAGCAATATCCTCATCGACCTTTACTTTTGCTCCAAATGGCGGATTGGTAAATATGATGTCGAATTTTTCTCTCGCACTATTACCATACATTCCCTCATCATTCTTCATTGCCGTTAAACTTCTATTGATTGCCTTTTCAATTTTTTCAATTTCGGCAGGATGTTCCCAGTTGGGATAAGCCAAAGAATTAACGTGAAAGATATTGGCGTGTCCGTCACCAGCCATGACCATATTCATTCGAGCCGCTTTCTTTAAATCAGGGTCAAAATCAAAACCGAATATGCTGTTTTCTGCATATTCGCGAACTCTTTCGTTTACTTCGTAGGTGTTATATTTTGCAGCAAGTAATACTTCATCCGTAATTTCTGGATATAGTTTTTCTGCTATTTGTTTGCGAACATGATCCAATACCATGACCAAAAAACCTCCCGAACCGCAGGCAGGATCCAACACTCGTGTATTTTCATTTGGATTCATCATTTCTACCATCGCTTTGATGATGTTGCGAGGTGTGAAAAACTGACCAGCTTCTTGTTTCAGGGTATTACTTACAATGGTTTCATAAGCTAAACCTTTTACATCTACAGAAGCATCAAGGAAGGAGTATTTTGCCAATTCCCCTGCAATAAATGCAATTCCTTTGTCGGTTAATTCTATTGCTTCATTCCCATCAAATACATCCGAAAAAGTGCCTTCTGTTTTTAATTCTTCAAAAATTTTCTTAATTCTTTCTGCAACGGCTTTTCTACCTTCAACAGTATTTTGTTCTTTTACACCCACCCAAAAATAACGACGATAAGAAATACCGTCTGGCTGAGGCATAAAACGTCTTTTCTCATCATACAATTTACAGAAAATAAGATAGAGCAATTGCCAAAACGCATCTTTCTTCCGACCTTCATTTCCATAAATATAATCGTGCGACCGCTTAAAGACTTTTATCAAAGAGTCATTCGCAGGCTTACGGCTATGGGAGCGGTCTCCACGGTTTAAATCGTCTAAGTTTTCTCCAAATCCAGGGAAATCCGATAAATCAGAAAAAGTATAATCAAAACCAACAGCGTCATCTTCTTTTTGTAAATATTTGATGTCTGTTCCGTTTGTCCACAAGCCAAATTCGCAATTATCGACAGCAGCAAGAGCATTCTCCAATGTGATGGTTACACCTTTCTTCTTATCGTTTTCCTTTATTTTTTCGTCTTGCACAATAGCAATTCGGACAATATGATCCTGCTCGTGTGCTTTACCTTTTTCAAAAATAACTAGTTCAATCTTTTGCTTTTTATTTTTCCCAGTGTCTGGATCGGTATAAATAATATTAAAATCTCGTTCCATATCGGTCAGATCAAAACCATACTCTTCGTTAAGCATACGGATTATGGACTGTAGGTTATTTTCCTGTGATGTTGCTTTTCTCGGTTTTTCCGTAAGAATACACATCACTTGATTGTCTTCTAATATTTGTTCTATTGTATTATTGATTCCCATTATTTTATTTTCTGGTTAAGAATTTGAAAGCAACATAGTATGTCTTCAAATTTGATATGATTTGTTTCTAGTATTTGATTGAATAAAATACTGTCTTCTTTTGCATTTATTTCTTTCTCCATAATCGCTTTTAATTTTGCTTTGTTATCTTCATTGTCAGATAAGAGCATATTAATATCTATACCTAATAGAGCTGCTCCAGCTTTTGTTATAGTAAAATTTTTTATATCATACACTTCTTCGTAATACTGCGCTGCGGCTCTTTCTTCGTGAATATTGAGATAGTTCAATAGAATAAATCCCATATCATCCGCATCTTTATTACCTTTATGATGCCTGTCTTTCCAAGCAACCAATTTCAAAATAAAAATTCCTGCCAATGAAACAATATCAATCTCCAATGTGTCATCTATCTTAACCCTGACCAAATCCTTTTCTGCTTCTTCAAAACCCAATACGGTCATTGCAAAAGACTGGTCAGGCGGCCAGAATATTTTGTCTTCAGCAGTTGTAATCCCACCATACGGAACTATATCTAATTGAAAATCATTTAGATATAAAAACCGTTGTTGCTGTTTTGGATCTTTTTTAAAATCAGGCAGTTGCGTTATTTCGTATTCAATAGTTTTGAATTCCTCCCATTTATCCACAGCTATGGCAATATCTATGTCTTGAGTTCTTCTACCAGATCTTTCTCCGTGAAGTTCCATAATGATATCCCTTGCAGTTGCTCCGATGACGAAAAATTTGATTTCCAATTTTTGAAATACAGGGATTAATTCTGTCAACAATTTTTTTAATAATGGATGCTCCAGTTTTTCACTTGATATGTTATAATCCATTCTCTAGAATAATTTTAGCCGTTTCTATATTTCTATTATTACCGGTTCCTAATAAATCTGCATATACAACCAAAGGAGGAGCAGCATCTTCATTTTTTAAATAAAGACTGTCTGTCCAGAATTTGCTATACAATTCAATGTTTCCTGCTTCGTCCGGAACAAGTTTCAAATCTTTTGCAACTTTGCTTATCTCTTCGTCTGTATATATAATATAATCCTTTGGTTTTAGATGTCCAGTTAAAAGTTCACCACCAGGCTCACCTCCGAAATAGAGTTTCATATTATTATTTATAATATTATTTGTATTAAACTCATTTCCTAAAGCCCGCATTTTTCTTTTAAAAGTGCGAGGCTTTAAAAGCTCATTATATGCTATTACCCATCGCTCAATTATTTCATCCTGATTTTTTAGAACTCTTTTGTTTCTTGTTTTTAACAAGTAGTGGCTTTCTTCTAATTCTTTTAAAATATTACTTACAGATCCTAAAGCAATCCCTGTTTTTTCTGCCAATTCTCTATAGGAAAATTGTAGTGTTTCAGGATTAGAGACAAGTAGTAGTAGTAGTTTTAATCCCGCTTCTTGAAATGCTCGGGTTTGATTAGTTTTTTTATTTATTTTTCCTTTTTTACCTTCTATATATATAAAGAAGTTGTTAGCTTTTAAAAAAGCATTTCCGGAAGCATCTAAGTAATTGATGTTATTTTCTTTAAGCTCTAATGCTGTTTTTTTAGTTAAGTAGTCAGCAATGACTACATTGCCTTTTGCATGATTAATTTCTTTCAAACTAGACATAATGATTCCATAATTTGCATTTTTTGCATTTTTCTTTGCAATACAATAAAATGTTTGTTCATTGATTTGAAGCACTACATCATAGCCTTCCCTAAAACTTTCAATGGCAATAGGAAGGCCTGTTATTTCTTCTAATGAAGCAACAGCTTCATAAACAAAATCATTATCTCTATACATTTTCTTGTTCAATAAAATTAAGCGTTCAGCAGGAATGAACATTCAAAAATAGTGAACAAAAATAGATTAAACAAACTTTTAGAGAGAAAAGTACTTTAAATTTTTCTACCGCCTTTCTTCTTTTTTTTCATCCAATTAGCAAACAACTATTCCTCCTAATTCACACCTGTGCCTCGGGTAAAAAGCTGAATAAACTAATATCAGAATTAGAAATGCTATTATGAAAGAAACTCCAAAAGGTCGTTAGCTGGTAAATTGTTTTATATTGATTTTGGAAACAAGGAAACTTAATTACCTGAAAAAAGATGAAGTGAAAGAATCTCTACATATTTAACACTATCTTTTTCTTCCCACAGTCGATACATTTTCCAGATTTATGCTTTCTCTCGGTAATAGTATTACGTCGACAGAATTTTTAATCGCCATATAATCAGCAGTATTTACTTTCAGTAAAGCATTATGCAGAATTAAATTTTCATCTGCTCTTTCTTTTACATAATTTATAAGCTCATTCATTTTGAGTTGCTTTGCTTTTTCCTCCGTATATTGAGTAATTAAATTATCTTTTATCTCCGGAAGCTCTTCCAGTTTTTTATCCAGCTCCGCTATTTTATCCTCTGTAGCCCTTGTTTGCTTCTCAATTTCTGTAACATTCACTCCTTTTTCAGCTAAATTCTGGATTGCTTTTTGAACCTCATCTTTTGCGAGATCAATCGTTTTTTGATACGACGGAAGCTGGTTTTTCCAATATTCTGAGTCCTCTCCTTCCTCTTTGGAGTACCCTAAAATCCTGTTATAACTATACTCTGCTTTGGTTACGCCTTCCTGAACTTTGATAAAATCTTCATACTTCCTTAATACAAAGGCACTATCTGCAAGGTGTTTGTTTTTCTCACTTTCAATTCGTTTTTTCATCAGTTCAATCTCAATATTAGCCCTTGTTTCCGGATTGGTAATGATTGATGTTTTGAGTTCTTGGGTACTGATATCCGAAACATCCAATACATCTGCCCCCTTTTTCATTGCTTCTAAATATCTTGCCTGCTTAGCCTGCAATTTTTGAAGCATAAAAACATCAATACTGTCATTGGTCAGCATAAAATTGACACGGACATTTTCATTCTTATTCCCCTGTCTCCATATTCGGCCTTCCACCTGCCGTAGAGAAGTAAAATTATAGGGTAAAGAAAGGAGATACAGATCGGTTGTATTTTCCTGAAGATTCATACCTTCCTGAATGGCTTCGCTGCCTATGATTACTTTTATTTTTCCTGCATTAAAATCATCCTGGATCTTTAACCTACCCGGTTTACTTGTTGCTCCGGTAATAATTCCAATTTCCTCGGGTCTATAACCAACTTCATTAACGAGATATTCTTTCAGCTTTGGAAATTCTGCAACGGCTAATTCTGAATAAATAATTTGCCCTAAATCCGGAATGTCTTTTTTATTCTGCCGGATCAGCTGCATCGTCTGCCTTAGCTTCGGAGAATTCTCTATAAATTCCTGTGCAGAAGGTTCTTCTCCATCATAATAAATCGACAGATATGGAGAAATGGCAATCAGCCTTGCATTGAGAATATGGGTAAGAATGGCTCCTTTCTCTGTTTCACTAAAGCTATCATTAAGTAAGTCATATTGCTCTTTCGTCAGGTCATTTTGCTCAATTTTATATTCTTTGTTGATTTTATTGGGCCGCTTCAGTTCTGGATTATCTTCTTCTCCTTTGATGTCAATAAATTCAGAAAGTAGCTGCTGAAATAAAGAATTATTCTTAAACCTCCGTACATTCGCTTTGAATTTCACATCGCCTTTAGCATCAATTTCCATATCATTATCAGCTTCCATAAAGGTTTCAAAGAAGGTATTGACATTGAAGTAACCGGACTCTTCCAGACGTTTATTGGCAATCAGGGATAAAATGGAATAATACTCCAAAGGTTTGTTGGTGAAGGGAGTAGCAGAAAGCAGCGTTACGTTTCTTCCATCATTTTTGTCCTGAATGTATTGCGCCGCCATCCAGGTATTGATTCCCAGTTTGGAAGTCTGCTGGTTCTGGCTCCTGAAATCCGATGCAAATCTACGGTCTTCTACCCTAACCTTTCCGACAATATGATTGGCATTATGGACTTCATCATAAGTAAGATGGTCAAAACCAAAATCTTCCCAATCATAGATTTTACCACGCTTCATTTTTCCCTCCAGCTCCTTTTCTTTCTCCAGTTCTTTCTGAAAATCCCTTTCGCTAATGGAATTAACACTTTTTAGTTCACTTTCTGAAATGTAAGAAAACCGGGAAGCCAGCTCCTGAGTAATATTTTCAGAAAAACCGATATTATTAAAGCCTTCATAGGTAACGATGGTTATCTCTCCGTCCTTGTTATCAAACTTTGAGAGATCATAATCTTTACCCAGGTTTCCCAGTACATTTAGTTTGGCATGAGGAATGGTTTCAAAAATTGTTTCCACCCATTGTTTGAGAATACTTTCGTTCGGAACAACAATTAAAGGCCTTTTTGCATTTCCACGCTCCATAGCTTCGTGCATAGATAAGATTCCGGATAAAGTTTTCCCAAAACCGACTTCGTGAGCTAATAAGCCAACCCCTTTTGTGGTTTGTCTTCCGATTCCCGCTTTCTGAACTTCGGTTAGTTTCAGTTCTCTTCCTTTGAAATTGAGATGAATTTTAGAAAACAACGGAAATTTGGAATAATCAGGAACATGGATATTATTATAGTTTCTATTAAAGTCTTTTACGAAACGTTCCCTTAATTCATCCGATAATTCTTCTCTCAAAAATTTATAAAACAAATCGTTAGCAGCAGCTTTTCTCCTCTCACGGACGAGAGCATTTCTTTCTTTATCACTTCCTGTAACCGTTTCATTATCCACAAAGCCTCTGACTTCCCATGACGACGATCCCGCAAAGGCATCACTAGGCAAACTACTTACAAAGTCCTTAAATTTTTCAGCAAGATTGTAGGACACCATTACGGTTTCTATTTGTCTTGTGTTCTGATTCCACTTTTCTTTTTCTACATAGCCCAATTCAAATTGGTGTATAAATTCATGATTCGGGCTGATATAAATTTCATCGAGGGATTTAGGCTTGGGTAAAACGCTTTCTAATAGTGCTTTTTGTTTTAAATACTGAGTTTCGGAATATCCTTCCGAAAAAGAATCTTTAAAATCAATTTCTAATTGCTCTAATTTTGTATAAATATTCCCTTCAATATAATAAAAATCATGTACCCATTTTCCGTTAATAAAATTGGCGTATTGATGATGTTTACCATTTTTATTTAAAACTCCTTCGTAATTTGTATCTCTAAAAGCTTCAATCTGTGCCTTTGAAAGTTCAGAGCTGTTTTGAAGCGAAGCATTTACAATTTCATCGGATTTAAGGAATTGATACTTTAGAACTCCTTTTTTAAGCTCCGGTTTGGTCTGAATTCTATACTCTGTATTTTTTTCATTTTGAGACTGAATAATTTTCTCCGCTTTTTGGAGAATTTCATCAATTTGGCTTTGATCGAATTTCTTTGGCTCGCTGGCAATTTGGGATTGAAGTTTGTTGTATTTCTCAATCTCCTTTACAACTGAAGGAGATTTAAATTTTATGGCGTCGAGCGATGAAAGTACCCGTTCAACCTTTTCCTGAACTTCAGTAAGATTTATCTCATCAGGCCCAGAATCCGTAATTTTTTCCGGTTGAACCTCCGAAACCTTATTTTGTAAGGTTATTTTAGGTCCCTCTTCAGCTTCCAGGAATAAATCTTCAAAAAGATTCCCTATTCTTTCGGTTTCTTTTTTGCCTCTCAGCTGCTCAATTTTTAATAAAGCCTCCTCTAAATTTCCGTGGACATAGTTTTCCTGACGCCCAAAACGGTTGGTTTTTTCCCGGGTTTCACCCAGAATTTTTTCAGGATTGTTTTCAAAATAGTCGGAGATATCCGTTGAAATTTTCAGAGGGTCTTTCTTAAGAAGAATAATATCCGTACCAATGGCGGTTCCGGCAAAAGCACCGCTAGGCAAGCGGTATCCTTCCATTAATTCGGCATTTTTCAATTGGTCTTGACGATTGAGCCAACCCGACGGAAGCACCATTGCCAGAATCCCACCGGGC
Source organism: Chryseobacterium sp. (assembly GCF_022712095.1). Lineage (GTDB taxonomy): Bacteria > Bacteroidota > Bacteroidia > Flavobacteriales > Weeksellaceae > Chryseobacterium. Next base: position 9,049 of record NZ_JALAHD010000085.1, read on the forward strand.
TTTAAGGAATCTAAAGAGCGTTTTACAAAATAATCTTCATATTTTGAGATTTTCGGCTCTTCGCCCAACCCTTTGTACAATCCCCGATGATCTCCGTAAGGTGGGTTACCAATAACCAGATCATATTTTTCGGAAAATTCTTTTCTGCCACCCTTCTCATCAATAAATTCAGTTTCAAAGGAACGCAGATGGATATCAGCTTCGGGATGAAGGATTTTGGCAATTTTTGCTGTAGTTTCGTTGATTTCAAAAGCCGTAATACTGGTTTTTATACCCAAATCTTTTGCAGCATAGAGAAAGTTTCCTATTCCTACGCTGGGTTCCAATACTGAAATTTCCTGATGGTTTTTAAACCGGTCTTTGATTAAATTTCTCACGGCATCTACAATCCTTGAATCGGTGTAGTATTCATCTAAAATTCCCCTGCCTTCCTTGGCTGTTCCACCACTTTTGAACTGGCTACAAATATCTTGCAGTTCATCAGATATTTTAAGATTTTCTTTTAGAAAAATTTTGTGGTCTTTTGAAACGAAACAAGCTGCGGAAACCACTTCTGCAACTTGCTCATTAGTCAGCTTCTGACCTCTATACTTTGAAATGAGAATATCTAATTCCTCATTATTTTTATGGGATAAATCTAATCCTGATCTATTGGATAAAGTTCTCCGGGATACGATTCCGCCCACGGAATGTTTTCTTCCTTCATTTTCTTCATCATTCTGCTGTTGTGCTCCGTCAGTGGATCTTCCTTCTCCTCTGCTTCCCAAATTGCTCCACCCTGTGCCTGCAAGTCCATTTCCAGCATGGTTGCTGCCCATAGCTTGTCCTCGCGGGTGATTTCCGTTTTGCCCGGATTGGCTTCTTTGGAGAGATTCTCCAGAATTTCGTTCAGAAAGTTGGGATCCCAAGTGCTGAGTGTTGGGAATTCCGTTTCGTTTATTATTAAGGTCTGCATCTTCTGAATTTTTTGGTTCGACTAAAATAGTATTTTTATTTTGAAGACCTAGTTTGTTTTCTAAATACTCACTTAGGCTTTGATTACCGCTTTCTGAGATTCCGTATAAGGGACGAATGTCCTTTATATTTTTATCATTCAGCTCAGTAAGAATTTTCAGTGTCATCATATTTCCCGTTCTGTCACCATTCAGGCAAAGGAATATTTTACCTTCATAGTTCTGATACCTGTTCATAAACTTTTTGGTATTTGCACCGGAATGAATGGCAACAAGGGTTCTGTTATTATTCTGATTATTTAATTTCAGCAGTTCCAGGAATGAATCCCTGTCCTTACTGCTGTTAAAAACAATCAGTTCATTTTTATTCCCTTCTATTACGGAAATATCATCGATGTTATATGTCAGCTGATTTTCATTCACTTTCCCTTTTTTTTACAAAATGATTAAATTCAAATAATTCTTTCGCAGTATCATCCCAGTTTTTTCTGGGCAGTAATTGAAGCGTTACAAAAACGTCCTCTTTTTTATTATAGGAATCAATACGTTCCAACCGTCCATGATAATCCTTTTCGGCATGTCTGTACAGTGAATAAGGTAAAATAGTATCCGTAGGATTGATATAAAACCTTGTATAGGTCCAGGGAGAATTGATCTCAAAACGTTTGTATTTCTTATGGAATAATATGGTATCGGACAGGTTTCTTCTGTTCCTATAGTTGGGAATCCATTCTTTTGAAAACACAGCTCCTTCTTTCTTTTTCCAAACCAGAAAAGGCTGTTGTTTCCTGGAAAGATCAGAAAAGATGAGATCGCGCTCCATGAGGTCAATTGAATAACAGAGTGAATCCCTGATATAATATACCTGTCTGTTAATTTCGGGAAATGAAAGGTCCGGAACATATTCTATAAGCTGATCGTGAGAATAATTTATTTTCGAGACATGAAAGCTCTGCATATTGTCCAGTCCCTTGGACGCATCAAAATAGATATTGGAAATCAAATCAATTCCGCCTTTCTCGGATTTGATTTCTTTGTGACAGGAACTGATAGTGAAAAGAAAAAGCAGGTATGGCAGTATTAAATGTATTTTCATAGGGATTGATTTAAAGAAAGCGGCAAATCATTATCAGACTTACCGCTTTCAGATAATTGGTAAGGAAATTTTTATCGTTTGATGCTTTGCTCTCTTACATTGGCTTTATCATGTTCTCTCTCATCTTCCAAACCCTGCAAAGGCTTGTTGGTATTGATCCTGTTCATATCCTGATCATACAAGTTCAGATTTTTGTACTGGGGGTTGAGAACCGCTTTTCCTTCTATAACCCCGTCGTCCAATTCAAACTTCACCTTAACCACGTTGCCTTTTTCCAAAGATTTTATGGTATTCTCCTTATATTCAGGCTTATCAAATACCAGATTGGACTTTTCTACAATTTCAGCAGTATCAATACCATAATTTTTATAAAAATTCTGGAAATTATAATTTCCTTTTTCTGTTTTGGGCTCTTTAAAATCGAGCTTAACAAAGGCAGGCTCTACCTGATCTGTTTTCGGATTGTGAAATTCTATTTTCACGGAACGCCCTTCCAGAAGATTAACGGCCTCTTTAGCAGTAAAGGTGTTTTCTTTGCTCACATAAAAATTGTGGGAAAAACTTTCATTTTTTTCATTTTTCAGCGTTGCCTGGTAAGAATTAAAGAAAACACCTCCATTTTCGCTTTTATTGAATTTCAAACTAAAGTCTACGGTATTTCCGGGCAGTGCCTTATCTGAGACCACCTTGATTTCAAACTGCTGTTTGGGAGACTCAATACCTTTTTCCAAATCTTTGTGAAGTGTTGAATCTTCGCCAAAGCCAAGGTATTTTAACTGGTCTTTTAGGTATTGAACCTGATCGAATTCTTTTGTTGTTTCCATAATGTTGGGATTTTGATTGTTATTAATTGATTTATGATGAATCAGGGCCAGAAGTCTTTTTATTTCATTATCAATAAAAGACATAGCAATGATATCATCGTTCACTTGTTCTATTTTAAACTGTTCTTTCTTTAGCTTTAATAAATTTTCTAATTCGCCATCGGATAGATTCATTAATTCACTGTTGCTATATCCCTCAATGGTCGTTTCCAAATGGGGATTATTTTTTCCTATTTGAGGAGCTTCATAGGTTTTCCTTTCATTATTAGCATGATCTTCATTAATGGCTTTAATGGTAGCTTTAGTTTCAGCAGAAAACTGATTAGACAGGTCATGCATTAAGGCTTTGAATGCATCCGGTGCGCTTTCGACATTGGATTCATGGATCATATGAATATCAAAATTGTACCTGTCAAAAACTGAATAAACATTTTCTAAAAAAAGGTTATATTTTTCCATCTTTATCTTCTGGGATTCCTTTGCTTTCTCATAAAAAGATTCTCCCCTATCATAAGAATCATCCATGAAGTCGTAAAAATCAGGCTGTACTGGCGGTTCTGTAAAAATGTATGTCAGAACTTCCTTCTTTAACGATTCATCTGCATTTTGAAGAAATAATGCCAGTTCCAACGTCTTAATAGATTTCGGATGGGTAAAATCAAACATACTTTCCTGCTCTTTTTCATAGTACTTATTAAGCATATCCTTGAGTTCATCAAGCTTCAATGCTCTGTTCTCTGCAATACCTGAATTCTCGATTACTGGTTCTCTACTTTCAGGATAAGAAGCATTAATTTCATTTTTAGAACTTTTATACTCAAGAATTTTTAAAAACTTGATTTCTTTTGCCGTAAAGACTCTTTCACCATCCTGAAAAAAATGTTCAGGTGATGTATTTTCTTTTTCTTTTACAAAATCTTTATAAGCCCGGGTTAGAGGAGTAATATTCTTATCATACCAGCTTAGATCATTTGTTGTTCGCATAATGCCTTGATCTTGATTGTTTGTAATATGGTCTTGTAATTGTTGTCCTAAATTGATGGGTCGTAAATCAAATGGTTCTGCATCCAGTCCATAATCAAACGTATAGCCGATAGCTTCGCATTCTTTCTGAAAAATCTCACAATCATTATAATCAAGTCCCCGGTACGCTGCTTTTTCCTGCCATTTATCACAGACCGTCTTCAATTCCTCCGGAAGTAGGTTGTAATCTTCAAATAAATCCATTTTAAAATTTTATTTTTATATATTCTGAAACAGTTTATCAGGGGCATCCATAGGATTTATCTTCTAAACCTTCGCTTTTCTTCTTGCTCCTGCCCCTCTTTTTCTCTCATTCGGTTGGCATCCTGATAGAGATCAGGATCATTTACATCCAGCCTGATATCAGATTTTTCTTTTTGATTAAGATTTTGCTGGGTAAGAATTTCATCAACTGTACTGATCTCTTTTGAGATAATATTCAACTCATTAGTAATTTCTTTAGCGATCTCAGGCGGAAGTTCCACTTCCAATTTATCGAGGATAAATGCCTTAAGCTTTAGTAATTCAAATTTATATCGCGCGGTTTCAGTTGCATCTCTTAGATCAGCAATAATTGCCGTTAATTCCGTTGTATGCCTGATGAAATCAAACTCTGCTACTATGCCGGTGTCCTTATCGAAAATAAAGGCTTTCTTTTCCAGTGCCGGAACCTCCGGTGGCAATTTATTAGAGAGTTCCTTTATGTCAGAATATTCGATTCTCTTTTCACTGTTTTTAAGGATTTCCGAGATGCTTTTATCCCTTTCCAAAAAAATTACTTTTAGTCTGGTATTATCATCCGTGAGCTGAAAAGTTGCCCTTTTTGTATCGTTGTCAGCGACAATAGTGTATCCCTGTAAGAATTTCTGAATATCTTCTGTGCTTAGTTTTTTGGAAAATGTATGGTCTTCACCAATAATGCCATATTTTTTCAGTTCGTCTGTAGGTAAATTGCTGTTTTTCATTGTTAATGTATTTAGTAGGGGTTGTATGTTGCTGTCTTAGTATTATGATAGGTTGCCATGAGATGAGTGGCTTTTATTAAATCATTTAAAAAATGAGTAGGGTTAATGCTTTGTCCGAATTCTTTCACCGAAAAATGCAGGTGAGGCCCTGTAGAATTCCCGGTATTCCCGCTTCTTCCCAAGATAAATCCGGCTTTCACGAACTCTCCGGTCCGATAATAAATCTCAGAAAGATGCAGGTAGCTTGTCTCAAATCGGCCATAGTGGAGGATCTTGATATAATTGCCTCCGGTCGCTGACCGGCCCACTGCCGTTACGACTCCGTCCATGACTGCATATACATTTTCATAATATGCTTTCAGGTCAATACCATTGTGCATTTTCCGGTTTCCGGAAATGGGATGAACCCGTGTCCCGTAAGAAGAAGTGATCGCCATCTTACCCGCCAAAGGCATTACAACTTTTGATAAAGATTCTTTAGGCTCCTCCACAAAGTCATATAAAGCCGGGGAACTTTGATTTTCTAAAAGATCCATTTGTTGTTCGGCTCTACGCTTGGTGGCCAATAGCAAAGAATCTTTCATTTTTTGAAAGCTCTCTTTTCCAGAATTATTGGTATACTTGTACTTTTTTAACAGTATTTTTAAAGAATCCAATTCATTTTTTAAATCCGACCTTGTTGTCGTATTGAATATTTTTTTCCAGAAATTTTTCCCATTTTTGGGATCAATAGGTTTCTCTTCTTTTGTAAATTCAATACGGGATTGACTTTCGGGCTTTTGAGGCTGTGCAGGCATTATGGTATTGAATTGGGCAAACGTAAAACTGTTTACCAACAGAAGCATGAAGACCACCATCTTGTAAATTCGGTTGCTAATTATTTTACTCTTCATATGATTATGCTTTTACTGATTCTCTGACAATTAATTCTACTTCCTTATTGATTTTCCTGAAGTTGGTCATTAAGACTTCTTCTTTGCGGTTAACTCCTGTCCTATCCACAAAGGAGTAATAGGAAGGCATGGGCGGAAGTTCTGCTTCCTCTTTTTTAATACTTTTCATATCCAGGTTTATTTTACCGTTCACAGCAGAGGTTTTGTATTCTTCGGTATCATTTTCTTCTCCCTGGGCGATCATCCCCACCATTTCTCCGGTTTTAAGTGCCGCGATTTTTCCGGCAGGAATCATATGGTCCATTTTCTCATTGATACTGGTGGTCGTACCTTGCTGGGAGATGGATTGGGAATACGACTTCTGCTTTATTTTTCCAAATAATTTTTCAAGCCAATCCAAGGTATTCTTATCCCTTGCAGAGCCGGACAGGATATTTCCGACAATGGCAGAAATGGTATCTGCAACTTCTTTCTTATAAAACTGGCGAAGCTGTGGAAGCTCCTGAAGCCCTAGCATTACAGCAACCCTGTTGCTTCTTGCCGTAGCAACGACATTATCAATTTTATGGATGTAAATCGTAGGAAATTCATCAGCAATAATACCTCCCGGAAGATTACCTTTGGAGTTGATCAATCTTAAAGTCCTGTTAAGCACCGAAGAATACAAAGCAGAGTTGATGTCCTGAGTTCCCGGGTCTGACGCTAAAATAACAATGGAAGGATTGTTCCGGTCTGTTATTTTGAGTTCTACTTCATCCCCTGAAAACACCCAAAAGCTTTCTTTGGTAGCCAGTCGGGAAAGGAAAATCTTCAATGTTCCTACCTGCCCCTCCAATTGGTCAAAAGCTTTGTTATCATAGGCTGATTTAAAAGGTGATAACAAAGAATACAGCTCTTCATGGCCAAAAAGTGTATCAAATATTTCCTTATAGCTTCGGTTCATAAAGGAAAGGATGTGGGGCAGATCCGAATACTTCCCGTTTTCGTGGGTCGCAAAAAAATAAATACAGGATGAAAGGAAATTAATCGCTGATTGGGTAAAGAACTGGTCAGCCCCACCTCCGGAACTGGTACTGCCTTTTTGTAAAGAAGACACCATAGCCTCAGCCATTTCCTGTGCTTCGGCTAACGTCTTTACGTACTCCTTTTTGAAAGGGTTCACTCTTTTTGATTTCTCCACTTCATTGAGATTGATAACATTGAAACTGTAATTAAAATTGGAATCTTTACTTTTCTTCATTAAATAATGGTAATAGGCTATCTGTGCCAGGTCGGGAAATTTGAAGTCGTAAATCATCAGACAAAATCCTTTAGCTATCATCTGCCTGATGGCGGGATTGATCACTCCGAAAGATTTACCGGAACCTGGCACACCAATCACCATCGTCCCCCGGAAAGGATTAATATTCATCCAGCCTTTATTGCTTTTCCCTTTATACCTAAATAAATAAGGGATATTAATCATCATGTCGGATTCTACTAATTCCTGGTTCTGGTCAAAAGATTCTTCCTCGACATTCCATCGGTCTTTTCCCATTTTCTGCTGCATCAGCTTAGAGATGCTGTCAGCTCCCATTTGAAGAACAACCGCTCCCAAAAACGATAAAAAAGCATACACAACCTGGTAAAGACTCATTCCGGGAAATATTTTAGGAAGTGAAGGATTTCCGGCTTTATCCTGCAAAACCAAAGAGGAAAACATCATCAGGAGTCCCAATACCATAGGAACTACTATTTCCATAGCGATATGAAGGTCTTTCTTTTTCTTAGCTTTTGTTCCTACAGCCACTAATCCTATCAATAGTAGTGTCGCCAGTTTAGCATTGACAGGAGGATAAATGAAACTCATTCTGGAAAAATTCTTCAATAAGCCAGATACCACCGGAATATTGGCATGCAGATAAAATAGTGAAGCACAATCCAGCGCTACCACGGCATATACCGCCTTCTGAATGAAGCCGTAAATCCTGATCTGATGTTGTTGTTCTTGCATTAGGAATAGTTTTCAAAAAAATTGTCCAGTGATGGCTCCTTCTCAGCCTGGTTATCATGCTGCTTCTGCCGTTGCAATTTTTCATGATCTTCCTGTATTTTAACAAGATTGGCATTTAGCAGATTCAATTGATCAATTAATTGACGTCCTCTTTTTTCAACCTTTTCTAAAATATATGATCGGTTTACCTCTTCAGCTATGTTCTCATACCAATTTTTAAGGATGAGCAGCTGCTCATAGTCCTGTATAAGTTCTTTTCGCTTTTTTTCAAAAATGATCATACCCATACAGTAGCAGATCATTGCTAGGATGATTAAGTTTAACTCCATTGTAATTATGGTTATTTTAAAAATTGGAAGCGGAACTTCCGCTAAAAAGTATCGGCTTTTAAAATGTCCGAATAATTGATTCTCATTTCGATGGTTCTTCCGGAGAGCTGCTCTTCAATCAGGCGGATCATCATTACCTTAGAGTTTGGATAGGTAAATTTTTTGAACACATAGATATTCCGGAAATTCTTCATGAAATGCTTCTGAGGGTTCAGCTGGAATAATGGGGTCATCTCGATACTTTGGTTGTTGGTCGCCTTATGGATCTTTTTATCTTCTACGGAGAATTTCAAAGCTTCGATATCATAACTTAAGTTGGAGCTGTTTTTAAAGGTCATATCCAAAAAGATGTAATCACTTATAACATAGACATTATTAAGCTGAACACTGAGCCCGAGATTCTTCTCTTCCCGGATGGGATTTTTTTCTGATTTGTTCTGAATAATATTCATCGCAAATTTTCTCAGCTCAAGATTGGAGAAAACCATTTTATCAAATTCTATGGGCTGCATTTCTTCCGGCTGGATATGGATATTGGTAACGGTGTTCAGGTTTTCAGGATTCCTATATACTGCTTTATACTGGGCAATAAAAGACTGACCCACCACCGTGATAATGCCGAGGTTTGGGTTCCATTTTTCTTGGGTTCCATATCCTGATTCTTGTATCTTGGCTGCCGAATCTCTTTCTACAATTTTAACCCGGGCAATCTGGGCTGAAGGTAAATCTCCCGTGAGCTGCTTAGTGGACAGGTCCACATATTGAATGGGTTCCGGAGAAATAATATGAAGACTGATACCTTCGGTAATTTCGAGTTCCGGCAAATCCGAAATGAGCTGTTCTTTAGTGACAGTTTGCGCGTGGAAAAATGAGGCTGTAAAAATTATTAAGACATACAATATCGTTTTCATAAGTTTATTTTTTTTGTTGGTTTTGTGAATCTTTCAATTGTTTTTCGTCAATTAGCAGTACATAAGAGTTGTATTTCAATTTGGCTTTGTTGGTTTTAATCAGGTTGGCAATGGATTTGGAAGTGGATGTGAATAATTTGGAGCCGATGCTGGTAAAAAATCCCTGTCCTCCCATATCCATCTGCGTTCCCTGCACAGAGTTGCTTCCCATTTCCCGGATCATATCCCGGAAAACGCTCTCCGGAACATACAATCCCTTCATGCCGTCGACATCATAAACCGATAAATTGACCGGATATATTTCTCCTTTGGTGAATACGGATACGATACTGAGATTCACCCTTTGCATTGCAAACCCTGAAATCTGCCCATAGAGTATGGAACCTTTGCTTAGCTTTTTGTTTCCCACAAAAACGTCTTCCAATAACCTTAACCGGATCCGGCTTCCTAAATATCCCTTGTTATTTTCATCAATGACCGCTTTGATAAAGCTGTTTTCCTTTTCTTTGTAAAAAGCATTGAATTCAGTGTTGATACCTGATTTGCTGACATTGAAGGTCGAATTCAGGAATTCCTCCATTTTTTCTTTGTTGGCTTTGAGCCTTTCCTCTGCTGCCAGCTTACTTTGGTATTCCGGGTCTCTTGCTTTTTCCAAAGAATCCATAACCAGCATCTGCTGTTTCAGGTATTTGACCGGATCAGGAGCCTGCTCTTTATTTTGAGATTTTACACTTAGATTTTCAGAGACATACTCGCTTTCAGGCTTGCCATAGGATTGAGCGTTCAGCATCCGGATAATTTCCGAAGACCTCTTATAATCCCTGTCATCTTTCTGTTCCTGTTTCGGGTTATAGTAAGAAGATAAATTTCCTTTCGATTGATATCCGTTTTGCCTCCCGGACACTGCTTTAAGCGAATCTATTTTTCTCTTCTGAGCTAATGACAGCTGGTCTTCGTAGCTCAATAGGCTGTCCTTTTCTTTACCCAACCCTTCGAGCATTGTCCTATTATCCTCTTTTTTGAAGAATGCATCATAGGCATCATTTTTACTCATAATCGAATCCTGCGACTCACCAAGGGAAATGGAGAGTTCTTTGTGCTTCTCTTTGGGCTGTTCTTCTTTGGCGAACTGGGTTCCTACATAGACAAAAAGCAGCAGAAACGGTAATGCCAGAAGGGGCAGGATGTATTTCTTCTGTTTGAAATCAAATTTTTTCATTGAGTTTTTAATTTTTGAAATTGGTTAAACAAATATTCAATCCTCAGGCTGTCTTCTTTCTGTAATTGCTTCCTGTCTCTTTTCACTTTTAAAACCTTAAGCTCTTCCACAATCTTTTTGATCTCTCTTTCATTGTTTACAGTGGGGCTCTGAGCCATCTGGCTTTTGGAATAAAGGACAGGTGGTTTAATGGTAAATACTGTCCCCAAGGGAAAGAAAATTCCCTGGATCAGAGAACCTATGAATGACACTGACAAAAAAATCATCGAATAGGCAAAAAACTTTTTTGGGTGATGGACAATCCATTGCAGGCATTTCTGTCCGGCTTGTTTGAATGAAGTATTCATGGTTAGTACGAATTTTTGGTTTGGTTAGAGATTTCTTCATTATCAAGGATGCGCCAGTTTGTAAGCATTACTCCATGTGGGTTATTGGGACTCCGGATAATGTCCTCAAAGAAACCTTCGGTGATAAGCTTTCGGGTAATTACGGATGATTTTCTTGTGATCATCTGCTTCCCGAAAAAGGCGAATTTCTTTTGTTCCATATCAAGCTTAACCGAATCGGTATGAATGCTTACCATCGAACTTGAAGCAATGATCTGATTATAAAAGCCTTTTTCCCTAAGGTTGGTATATTCTTTCTTTCCGCTGTCATCGATGAGATACAATGATTTCTGGATATTATCCTTGATATAGGTATCGTCAGGCGCCAATGTGAAAAATAACCGATGAAAGAGTTCAATCTGGGCTTTGTATTCAACGGGCCTGTTGAGTAAAACATCCGTCTGCTTTGCCAAAACCGGGACACCATTATCCAGGATGTAAATGGATTTCCTAGAATCTTCAATCATTTTATAAGCGAAGAAAAATCCTGCAAAGACAATAAAAACGGCAAAGGCAATGGCAGCCAGAGAAACCACCTTATTCACCTTGATTCTTTGTTCTATATTTTTGATAAGCATTTTATGGTAATATTTTTCGAGATTATTTTTTATTTTTCATGGCCTGCTGAACTCTTCCCGATGCAGAACCTGCCGCAGCAGATTTTACAGCCGTAGTCGCTACAGAAGCACCTCCGGTTTTAACAGCCAGAACCGCAGTTTTAGCACTGCCCGCCATTTTGCCCATAGCACTTTTCATCTTCGTCATAGCTCCGGCTCCTCCTGCTGACACAATGGTATCTGCAATCGTAGGGGTCATCAAAACCCCGATTCCAGTAACGATATAAGCTACGCACGTAAAAAGCTGGTTGTAGATCATTCCCGAATTACTAACATAGACCATTAGGGCATCCAAATTGGTTACCGTTCCATTCGTTAAAAGCGTGTCATACCTTTCTATTTCCATCATATAGCCGGAAGCGATAAGCTGCTGGCCAATGTTGATAATGGTATAAGCCACAAAAGTGTAGAGATTGATATTGATGAATTTGGAAACCCAATTGTAGAAGGAACTTTCAAATCCCGGAACAAGAGCCATTCCCACGGCAATAGGACCTAATATAATAAGGATATAGGCCCATATTTTCTGGATAAAGAAAATAAGGTAGACACAAATTCTCAGAATGGAAAGGCAGATAAACTCAATGACTTCAGCCACCAATTTCTGCATCTGAAACTGCATCCTCAGCTGCCACTCCTTAATAGGCTGGATGAGCTTATCCAATCCCTCACTGATATCAAACCAGGAATCATCGGCATCTTTTCCGGTATTCTCAATAACTTCCTGCTTGGCATCTTCATCCGCTTTGAGCTTTATAACAGCGTCTAACAATTGCTGTTGTTTTTTGAAGCGCTGCACCCGAAGATCATTAACCTCAGATTCTATATCGCTGAAAATGCTGATTCCCGGTTCTGCAATGGCTTCAAAGGGAGCCTGTATCAGATTGACAAATCCCGTCCAATAGATCAGGGTGAATCCGATCAGGATTGGTTTCAGCATCGGGGTAATTTCCCATTCCCGGTCTCCGGCAGCCATCTGCCATCCCATGTATCCGAGGTACATTAAAGCCCCTAATCCGCCAATGGCTTTTCCAACCAATGCGGCATCATTAGCATTGTCCTGAACACTGGTATCCAGTTTGGTAAATACCTCCATGAACCATTTCTCAAAAGCACCATCACCTTTCAGGAACTGGAGTAAATTGCTGTAATCGCCATCGGTCTGGGCAAAGCCCATTACCGGCAATAAAAGAGCCAGAAGGCAACAGCATAAGGTTACTATCTTATTCATCTTAATATCGGTGTTTGTATTGATTCATAATATTTTGAATAATCTGCTGACCTGACGTCGGCGTCCAACTTGTAGGCAATGCATATGGAGAATGATTTTTCAGGATATTTTTATAATCCAGAAGAAGGGTCGTTTTGTTATTATGTTTCCTTAATTCCTGAACAAATTTTCTCCAACGAAGGAGGGTTTCGTGATACATCAGGAAGCGCTTTCCCCTTGGCATATCCATAGACCGGGACATCGAATATTTTTCTTTGATCATATCCAGTTCCTGCTGAAGCCTTTTTAGGGTTCCTATACTATTAAGCGTTTCATAAGTTTGCTCATCTTTCAGCCTCCATTCCACAAAATTCTGCGGGGTATCAGGGAATTCAGTAATGGGCTTTAACATTCGCTTGTAATACAAAAGCCAGAGAGGATCGGCATCTACGGCAGCAGAAGTCCAATGGGCAAAATCCTGGACACTCCTTTTGTAAATGGTGTCGGAAGCTGCTTTTATTTTTTGGGCTTCCTGCTCCTCATATTTCACTTCAGCAAATCGCTGATTTTGTACTCCTGTGGGTTTTAAGGGCCTTATATCGTCTCCGTCTTTATAATCCCTGTTGATTTTGGGTGCCCACATTCCCCACACCGTGGCATAGGCAAAATTGGTCTGAACTCCCAGGAAATATTTAGGGTACGGGCGCCAGTCTCCCCAGCTTTCAAAAACCATACGCTTGTGCTGGGCAACAATGGCAGGGTCATTGAGGCGTTTTACACTCAGTTGTGCGGATACGGCAGCAGCTACAAGCAGTAATTGCAGCCTGATTAATTGTATGAATAAGTTTTCCATTGTTTTAATTAAAAATGTATTTGTATTTCTGAATAATGTCTCCCACTATGGCTCTGTCGATATTGATGTAATTTCTAAGTACAGGAACCTGATAGAGATAGGGGATCTTCTTTGCGTTCTGTAGCCGTAAAATGATATAGAGAATATTGCCGTTGATATTCCTGACCCTTGTCAGTACCTTTTCAATGAGCATTTCCCGATCCATAGCATCCATCAGAAAATCTTTGTTTTCATTCAGAATATCCTGAGTGACCTCCTGTTGGAGCTTCAGGGCTTGCTGTCCTATAGCAGCATAATATTTTGAAACCAGCACGGCATATTCCGGATGTTGTATTGATAAATCCAGCATGATATTGGAGTTGCTTACAATTTTCCCCAGATACTGATAGAGATAGATGAGCTTTTTACTTTGGGTAAGGGCTGAATTGACATTTTTAAGCTGCTGGTAGATATATTCCTGAATGGCAATCACCTGGGCTGTTTTGTTTTTAATCTCGTTATAGAGCTCATTTTGCTTTTCATAAGAGTCTAAAAAAGCCTGCTCACTCCCTAAACGAACGCCATGATTAACGGTAATCTGGGACAGCAGCTTATCATTGATCACGATCTGCTGGCTTTTTACGGAAACGCCTGAAAATACTAGGGTTCCAAAAAAAAATATTTTTTTCATTTTTAAAAGGATTTAATGTTCTTCATAATGTTCTCCACCACTTGCTTATCCCTGTTGACGTAATACTGGAAAGCTCTTTTATTGCGCAGTACTTTAGCTTTAATATCCCGTATTTTTAAAAGCATATGGGTTGAGTTCCTGCTCAGGGTTTTAACCTCCCCTAGCGCATAGTCCAGCAAAATCTTGCGTTCCGATTTTTCCATTTGATTGATTGCCCCATAAGAGAGGATAATTCCGGTGATTAAGCGGAGTACCATTTGTAAATCATCCACATACTGTACTCCGGAAGGTAGCACCGTCACAATGGAGTAAGGTGCGGTTTCAATTTCATCAATAATGGCTGCCTGGTTTTGAGTGATCTTACCTATCTCCCGGCTTATTGCTACTCCTGTTGGGATTGCCTGCAAGGCAAATGAAACAATCCTTAGCCTGTCCTGTATTTTAACAACCTTATCCTTAAAGCTGTTCCACTCGTTTTTATTAACCGTTTCAATACCGGCATTCAGGGCCTGGTTTTGCCTCATCTCCTTTTGCCTGTCATGCTCTTTCATTGTGGCACTAATTTCCAGATCCATCATCGGAAAGGAAACATTTTCTTTTTGCCAGGCGGGTGTAGATCCTCCTCCTGAAGAAATTAATGCCACATAAACTGCCGGAATCAACAAGCTTAGAAAAATTTTCTTTTTGCCTCCATAAAGTCGGCGAATCTCATTCTTCGATGTACCTCCTATGAGTCGGTGAATCTCGTTTCTCGATTTCATGTTAAAAACTTTAAAAGTTGTGTTTGTATCGGTTCATGATATCTTCAACAATGGCTTTATCCGTGTTGATATAGCCCGCAAAAGGATTAATGGAGTTCCAGAATCCCAGTCTGTTGGCTTTTTCCAATCGCAGCTTGATAGCCAACAGCCACAGCTTTAGATTTTTTACGTTTCCCGAGATGTTATGCAGTATCTTATAGCGGTCTCCTGCCGTAGCGAGGTTGAGCTCTCCTGAAGCCAGGATGTCTGATACATCTGTTACGATTTTCAGGCTCTGCTCATAGGTTTTTTGCGAGGCTTTAACCCCGAAAATGGCATATTGGGGATGGGCGGAAGCCAGTTGAACAACATCCGAAGAGTACCCGTAGCATTTATTAAGTTCCGTGTAAATCTCTTTTACCTGAATCCCGTTTTGCAGGGTTCCTGAAACTTCTTTTAAGCCTTTGAGTATTTTATTCTGGATATCATTGGTGGCTACCATCTGGGTTCCTACCCAGGTTTGGGCATCTTTCAGCTTGGAAGTTTCATCGATAACTTCATTCTGCTTTGCTTTCAGGTTTTCTGAATACAGGATCATCGCTGCTGTTACGGTAGGGTCTATGTACGTGTTTTGAGCATACACTACACTTCCAAATCCTAAAAATAGTAAGCTAAACTTTTTCATATTCATGGGTTTGTCTGTTGATTAATTCCGAAAGGCTGATGTTATGATCTTCCAATTCCTGGGAGATAATTTTGAAAATATTTTTACCAAGATTCACCTTCCGGTTCTTTAGTCCGTGGTAGAATGCAAGGACTTTTGAGTCCAAAGGCTTTTGATAGAGGTTTACTAAGGAAACCATACTTCCCATATCATCCCCGAAGCTTTTCACCTGTTCTACAAAAATTTCTAAGGCTTTATCATAATTTCCATATTGTTGTACATAGTATTCAACAGCCGACTTTTCGGGTTTTTCCGTGGTGTAGGTCAAATATTGCTCGAGGGCCACTTCATTGCCGTATACTTCTCCCTTAGAACCTCTTTTGAGATAAAATTCCTTGAAGCGGCTTCGCCCGAACTTATTATTTAAGTTGTTGATCGTGAAGATCTTGTTCTGTTCTACTTTATTCAGAGATAATAGTGACGCTATGCGATCAAAATTGTCTTTGAATTTGGTCTGATCCAAAAGGATAAACGTATCGGAATTGTTGATAATGCTGTCTTTTACTACGGCATTTCCGATAATATCGTCCAGTTCCTGGGTCACCACCACTGCTTCCCCCCAGAATTTCCGTACGGTTTTATACAAATACAAAATGTATCCTCCCATCAGCTTACTGGCGATAGCTTTCCATGCTTCTTCGATGATCAGGGCTTTGCGACGGTCTTTTCTCAGTCTCATCTTCTGGATAAAAGTATCCATAATGATGAGTGTTACAATGGGGAAAAGTTTTGGGTTCTCCTTAACATTATCGATCTCGAATACAATGAAAGGTTCACTAAATAAGGTATTGTCAGCACTTTCATTAAGCGTGGTTCCGTATCTTCCGCCTTTGTAAAAATCTCTTAATACAAATAGAAATGTCCTAAGATTAAATTCCGTCTCTCTGATTTTATGCTTTTTGTTATTCAGGTAAAGAGGCAGGAATTTTTCGCAGTATTCATAAAAGCCGTTAAAGGAAAGTTCTTTTATAACAAGCTTCTCTTCCAGCTCCTTAATTTTTTTAATCAGGGCTTTCCTAAAGGATTCATTCCATTCTTCAGTATCTTTGGGCTGCTGTATGATTTCATTTGCCTGAATGAGAATCAGCTGGGTTTCGTTATAAGCTTTACGTTTTTCCTCATCACTCAGGGTTTCATAAGCTTCATAGATTGTATAAAATTTCTCGCTGTCATAATCGGGGTTATTCAGATTTTTATCGGGGTGGTATTCAATAGCCAGTTTTCTAAAGGCTTCTTTCACTTCATCAAAGCCAGCATCAAAGGCAATTCCCAGAATATCATAATAGGTATGTTGTCCTCTGGACTGCTCTTCGTATACTGCATAAACATCTTCTTCATGAATATTATATTTGCTTAAATAGAGAATGAGTTCTTCCGAGGTTTTATTTTCGTACCACTTCGTTCCCGAATTAAAGTACTGGTGGTAATACGACATCAGGACATTATCTAATATGGATTTTTGTGTGGAGGACATCGTAGCATCAGCTCCCTGCCAGATCAAAAAGATTAGGTTAGTTAAAAACTCTATTTTTTCAATATTGAATTCTTTTTGGTCCATCAGGAAAGGATTCATCGTAATAGGTTTTTCCTCCGTATATTGGATATATCTTCCGCCTTTATATTTGCAGGTTCCCGAATAGGAATCTCCGGTATCTACGATCACGACATCATAATTGTAGGTAAGGTATTGCTCCACGATATTATTCATTAAAAAACTCTTGCCTGAGCCGCTGGGTCCCAGCACAAACTTGTTACGGTTATTGATTCTTCCGGTTTTCATCGGTAAATCCGAGGGATCAACTTTTAGGGGAACGCCCTGCCGGTCGGTAAATCTGAGGTAGAAGCCACTTTCTTCATTCACGGGGTAGCTTTCTTTAAAAAAAAAACAAAGCGCCGCTTCACTCGTCGTCATAAATAAATCGTATTCCCGAAGTTCCGTGGCATTGCCCGGTAGGGCTGCCCGGAAAAGCTCCAGTTGGTTATAGGCATTCCTTGAAACTATGATCCCCTTGGTAAACAGCTTATTTTCAATCAGGGACTGTGTCCCTTCCATTTCTTCCAGCGTGTTTGTTGAAAATAGTAAGGAAAAATGGGCATTGACAATAAGTTGGCTGTCTATGGCTATATGATGAAGCAAGCTCTGGATTTCTTCGGCAATAATGGCATTGGAAGGGGAATTGTTCGCCGCTCCTTCGTGCTTTTTCCTTTTTTTGTCGAGTTCCCTTTGCTGCTGTGCCTGATGTGGAATGGTAATGACCTGGTTGTAGATGATCGTTTCATAATCTTCCAGCTCATTGATGAAAGTAAAATTATCCACTGCTGTTTCGGCAGCGGCTCCGTTTCCTCCCAGTATGGAATAAGGTTCAATTTCAGAAGGCAGGTCAATGTTTTCCACATCGACATAGGAAATATTTTTAACAAAGCGATTGCCTATTTGCAAATATTCATTAGTACTTCTGATATTGTCAAAAACCGGGGTACCCGAAAACTGCATGGATAAGGCTCCGGAAATATAATACTCAAAATCTTTCTCGAATAAAAACTCCGGTTCACAGTTATTTTGCTTCAACAGCATAAATACCTTCTGGCATTTGTCCCGGAGTTCTTTATAACTCTTTTCTGTTACATTGCCACCGGTCGCTGACCGGCCGGTTTTTTTATTTTTATCATGAATAATATCCGTAAACAGCAGGACGGTTTCAATGGTTTTAAAAAGCCGCCCGTCAAAATGCTCGGAATATTTCTGTTGTAGGAACTCCTTGGAAGGTTCGGCTGAATATTTCTTTTTTGAGAAAATATCAAGCTTCTGAACAATTCTCCCTTCCCCGATGATGGATACCATCTGGTTCAGAACCGTATGGAAATGGAGATAATAATCCGGGTCTGCCGAATATTGTTCCACCATATTTTTTATCTTTATCCCAATTATTGGGTTTCCGTACTGACCGAAAAGAACATCAAAATCCCAATGGTGATCTTTTCCATAATCATACCCGATGAAAGGAATATTAAATGCCTGTTTTTTTGTTGTTGCCATGCTGTAAAAATCTTTTGTTGTTCAACCTTTTAGGAAAAATGAAAATCTGACCGAAGTTTTTAGTTTTATCGTACAGGCCATGCTTATCCTGTCTTTTGAAAATGAGATATACCCCGCCTCCGGTGGCTGCAAGTCCCAATAAAGAGCCCAGTAATCCAAACCTGGATAAGATGAGCGCGGCTATGACTCCACCTCCGATAACACCCACCGCATAGAAAATATATTTTCCTTTGAGTCCGAAGAATACAAGAGGCTTTTTGAGCCCCTTGTAGAGGTAGAATCCCATAACTTAAGCAAAGAATGAGGTTACAAATTCCGGAACGACAATCAGGAAGATCATGGCTCCCCCATAACCCAGGATTTCTTTGTTCACATCCTGATCACCGTTAGTCCATTTGTTATACACTCTAAGACCTCCGATGAAGCCGACCAGTCCGCCCACCGCTTTCAAAATCAGTTTGATGGGATCCCAATAGTCCTTAATATCATTGGCTGCATTGGAGATGGCTGTTGCTCCGCCCTGGGCAAATATGGGAGTGACGGCAAGGAGAATCATACAGGCAGTTAATATCTTTTTTACTGCCATATAGCGTTTTAAATTATTGTTCATAATGATTAATTATTGGTTTAGAATTAAATTTTGTGCTTAGAAATTGGCATAAGGGGTATGCTATCCGTATCAGTTGATAGGATGATATTTGGTAATTTTAAAAGGTTTCTTACTGCTTAAATGACGGAGTGGTAGACCTTCTGGCCATCGTAATTAGCCACTAGCTGCACGGTGGTTTCCGATAAATTCAAAAGCTCTTTCCAATGGGACTTTTTAGGCTCAGCCTTTTCCTGTTTGGAATGCTCTACTGGTTTGTCGGGCATATCCTGAGGTTGGCTTGTGTTATCGGGCTGGCTCTCTTCTTCTGGTGCTGCTGTGGTATCGTTCACCGGTGCTGGCAGATCATCAATATCCTGCTCTGCTTCAAATCGCTTTCTCATCTCTTCTAAATCCGGCTGCTGGTCAGTAGAAGATGGTCTTTGGAAATCAAGCTCCTTTTTTAAAAAGGATTTGGGGGTACTAAGGTTTTCAACATCTTCAATTCCAATCCGGCTTGGAGGTTTAGCATTACTTTGTGCAAAACCGCCCAGTGAAAATTCTTCAGCCAGATCGACATGAGTGATCTTATCTTTTTTTAAGAAAAGGTCGTACAGGATATTTCCGGCATAATACAGGAAATAAGCTGCTAACAGGATGAGTGAATACTTTATCATATTTTTTATTTTGTTTTTTCTTTGGAATCAGCCTTACAGGGTAATTTGTAATGCTTCACTTATTTGCTCAATGATTTCATTGAATGGCTTTTTTATGGCGTATCGCTGCTCGTAGGTAAGCTTCCTCGTATTAATGGTCTGCAAACAGTTCCTTTTGTACACAGTGCTTACAATCAGGGTTCCGTATTTTGCGATCTCAATATCCATTTCCCTTTGGTTGAGATATTTATACCCTTTATCATATTTAGATCGGATGAAAATCCTTTCGGCCTCACTTTCGAGTAAACCCAGCAGGTTTTTGAATACCAGGGTCGATTTTACCGATACATCGGAGTATTCAAAGGGAATGATAATAAAATCGCTGTAAATGAGTAAGTCACTGTATTTCTGGTCCAGCGTGCCTGCCAGATCAAACAGGTATATTTCCTCACTTTCCTTAAGACCTATAATTTTTTCCAGATCGGCAAAAGGCTGCTCTTCTTCATCGTCTCCAATGAGCTCCACTTCATAAAGCCTGGGCAGCTCTGAATCTTCGTCCTCTTTCCATTTGTTGAAAAAAGATTTCTGAAAATCAAAATCATACGCCTTGATTTTCCTTTGGGAAACCTCACAAAGGTAATTGGCAAAGGCAATGGCAAGAGTGGTTTTTCCCGCTCCGCCCTTTTGGGTGGCAAAGGTGATAATCATAGTTTTAAATCGCTAATGTTTAATGGGAAGCCGAACTTCGGCACTTCGGGCTATCGGTTTTTCTTTTTACGTCTTTTCTTTTGCTCCTCTTCTCTGGGGTCTTTTCCTGTTCCTCCTGATGATTTATTGAATTGAAAAATCAAGTCATTGATGCTTCTGTCCAGTTCTTTTGAAAGCTTTTCATTTTGGATTACTGAAACCTGCTGGTGATTTTCAGCCGGATTCAGGAATATTTGATAATCTTTTTCTCCGATCAGCTGTTCCAGTTCTCCTACATAATGTAATTTTGAGTGTATCGCATAAAATTTACCGTCTTCGGACTTTATAATGTGAACATCTTTTACGTTCTGTGTTCTGAGATATTGCTTTACCTCACTCCTGACAGCGCCAAATATTTCTTTATTTTTTCTTTTTTTAGTTTCAAAAAGCATAAAATCTTTTGGTATATGGTCTGGATTCTGACGTTTCAAATGCTCTAGTAGGACTTGCTTAGAAGCTTCATCTCCTATATTGTAATCCTTTAAGCTTTCAAAAAGCCTTTTGTCAATGACATCGGAAGTGAACTCAAATAACTCGTTCATTTTCATAATCTCGCTTCCTTTATATATCGATCCTGTCTTATGGTCAATTAACGTATATCCAAAAGGTTTGAGATTTACAGCAGTTTTTACTTTGTCAGAAGTATGGAATACAATATCAATCCCGAAAACATCCCGCAACTTTTTCTGAAGCTCACTCTCAAATTCAATTTTCGCCTTCCAGTTCTCGTTGTGCTTTTCTTCCGGGAATACGCCTTCCTGAGCCCTGCGGTCTTCAACCTTGAACACCTTGCATGAATACAGTTCTTTGTATTTTAAGAGAATCGCTTTTAACTGCCATGTCCTGGAATCTTTTTTTTGACTGCTGAAGTTGAGCCGGGCGGCGTTAATGGTTTTTTCCCAGGCTCCGTTTTTCAGGATATCCAAGGCTCCCTCATCATTCTTATTGGGAGAAAGCCGGAATCCGTTTCTTTCTAAAAGCAGTTCCAGTTGCTTAAGAGAACCATATCGGTAGCCCAATAATTTTTCTATTTTCTCCTGTGTACTTAATCCATACAGCTTCTCCATTACACGACTTAATGCTTGTTGTGCTTTAAGCCTTTCGTAGCTGTCACCTATTTTCTTTCCGGTCTGTTTACCGACACGGGTAGAAACAATGTGTGTGTGGTTATTTTCCGTATCATTGTGGAACACCACAATAAAGGGCTGCTTTCCGTACCCGAGCTCATCCATAAAATTTTCTGCGATACTGGTAAGCTCTTCTTTGTTATGCTCCCGGAACTTCGTGGAAATAACAGCATGGAACTGAGGCTTCTTTACCCTTTCATTCTTTGAGATGGTTCTCAAATACTCCCGCACTTCTTGCTGGCTGCTGTCCTTGTTAATGATGGAAGGAAAATTTTTCATCAGCATCAGCTCACCACTCCCTTTCTCTACCTTTTTATCATTATACTCAACTCCCGGAAAGCCGGAACCCGCAGGTTCCATAATTTTTACGATCAATTTTTATGGTAATATTAACCGCCTACTTACGGATTATACTTAAGGTTTGTTCCTTTTATTTTATATGCCTAAAATTTGTTTGATCTGTATTTTTTGTGCCGGGGTTGCCGTCTCGAGAATGGATATGAAGGCCGCCACATTATCGTTAATTAATCCCAGTTTGCCATCCGGTCTTGCAACGACTTTCAGGGTATGAGAAGTATCTGATTGCGGTACCATATGATAGGTAGGATTGAGATTCAGTGTCCCATTGATCTTGAGCCATCGCTCAGCAAAGTCCCCGATGATCAAACCATTGGTCCAGGAAGCGCTCAGGTCAACGACGTTCTCTGTTCCGATAGCTTCGGAAGGAACCAGGCTTGCATTGCTGTGTATGACCAGCCTGTTGTTTACAGTTTCTACAGTATTTACCGTATTGCTGTGCCCGGCTCCTGTTCCGATAAATACATTGTTTTCTCCCCGGATATAGCCTCCGGCCTGCGCCCCGAGCATTACATTTTTGCTTTCCGTCGTAATAAACTGCCCCGAAGACTGACCTATAATGGTATTATAGCTTCCGGTATTCAAACTGTTCAGGGCCGACTGGCCTATTGCTATATTCTTATATCCGGAAGTCAGTTTTGTCAGGGTTGCATTTCCAAGTCCTACGTTCACATTTCCCGTAATAATTTTTCCGGCATTGGAAAGATCATATCCCGAAATATGGCCGATAAAGGTATTGTATGCTCCGGTTGTCACTCCATTCAGACTGTAGCTTCCAAAGGCAACATTCCCTGAAGCAGTGGAGAGCTTCTGCAGGGCTCCGTATCCGTAAGAAAGATTATACGTTCCCGTGTGCATCTGGTTCATATTTCCAAAATACATCGAATAGGTCTGCGGATTCATTCCTAAGGCAGCATCTGTTGTACCTTGTTTTGTGATGACGCTTCCCGTAAACGAAATATATCTCGGAGCAAAGTTTCCTCTTTCAACTACATCATATAAGCTCCCATAAAGCGGCTCCCATACCGAACCGTTGAAATAATAATAGGTATTAGGACTTTTGATATGGACAACCTGACCGGAAAGTACCGGTGCTGCTTCGGTTACATAGACCAATGCTCCTTTTTGCAAATTTGTATACGTATAGGTAGCCAACTCGCTTCCTTTCACTCTTGGAGCAATAATTCCATCCAATGCTTTGCCTTTATCCGTATTGCCAATAACATCAAGGGTTGCTGCTGGACTGGTGGTATTAACACCGACCTGAGCCCGAATATTTTCGGTCACTAGAAGAAGGAAAAATAATCCTGCCAGGTTACATATTAATTTTTGCATATTATTAGATTTTTGCTGTTTGTTTTATTTTCCAATCATGGAATAGATCTTTTTAAAAATGCTATTCTGCTCTTTTTTTAACTCAATAATCTGAGTCAACTGCCTGTTGAAATAGTCTACTTCTGAAGAGGTTATAGCTTTCATTGAATTGACATACCGGGCTACCTGATTGATGTTCGTTTCTATCTTTACAAAAATGTTGTCCTGCTCTTCAATGAAATTCAAAACTTTCCGCCTCTCATCATCCAGAATCCTGTTTTCTACTGAATAGATAATCAGGCTGGACAAGGAGATTTGCTTTTCTGAGCAGATTTTCTTCCAGTTGTCTTTTCTGGATTTTTGAATTCTTATAATAATCAAGTCTTCTTTTCCTCTTTCCATTTTCAATTTATCCTATGGTAAAATAACTTTAGTGAAGCTTTATCCGATTTAAACAGCTCTGCGCTTCTTGGCAAGTAAGGGTTAATATTTCCTCTCTGATAAATAACAGAAAAATAAATCTGTGTTTTCATTTTGCTTTCTGATTAAAATTTCTTCTGCAAAATTGGGGCATAAAAATCGTGAAAACAATAGTATTCATCGGGCGTGGGCTAAATAAGAACGTGCTGGGCTTATCTGGAATATGGGAAGATTAAAAAAGAATATACTGGGCTAATTTGGAATATTGCTCCTGATTTTCCCCGAAACAAAAAAACAAGTTCCGCTGTTTTTTCTCCTTTTTGCAAAAAAAGGCAAGATCGTCTTTGAAGATACAACTTGAAAAGTTTGTATATACAAAGACACATCTTGCTCTGTAAAGCCGCCCACTTTTTTAGAACTCTGAAAAGCGCATACACCAAAACATAAAATACTAATAACCAGCACCTTGATTCCATTTGACCATTTTTGCTCTTGAAAGAAAAAGATATTGTAAACATTGAAGTAGGGAGAATACACTGAACCTGTATCCATTTCACTCAGGGTAAGTAGACAACCTGATACATTTTTACGCAGGTTCTGTAATAGGGGTGGGCAAAATTTACACAGGTTAGAATAAAACATGGGTAATTTTTACGCAGGTTGCAGCTTTGACAATTAATATTCAAGATCAGAATGTACCTGATACTTTTTTATGCAGGTCTTATAATAAGGTGGATAAAAATTACTCAGGTTAGGAAAAAACATGGGTAACTTTTACGCAGGTTCCAATTTTTGCCGGTAATTATTTAAGATCAGACATGTACCTGATACTATTTTGCACAAGCGATACAATAAGGTGGGTAAAATTTACGCAGGGTCAGCTTTAGCCTGTTACTATTTTACTCAGGCAAGGAATGATATCATATGATTTGTGCAAGCAGTACTTGCACTATTGTAAACTACTTCAAAAAAATATTTTATAAAATTCAAAAGAATCCATTAATTAATCGGGAACTGAAAAATCAAGTTTTGTATCTTTGGAACATGGCAGAAAGACCTCAAAATTACAATAAGACCTTATACAATTCGATTGCACAAATTATTATTGATGCAAAATCGGCGGTTTACAGAAATACTAATTCAATAGTATTAAAAATGTACTGGGAAATTGGTAAGCTGATTATTGAAGAGGAACAAAATGGACAAAGCCGTGCCCAATATGGAAAGTCTATACTGAAAAACCTCGCCAATCAGCTGACTCTGGAATTTGGAAAAGGATTTAATGAACGGAATCTCAACAATATGAGGGCTTTTTTCAATTCATTTCCAATTTGGAACGCAGTGCGTACCGAATTGAGCTGGACTCATTACAGAATCATCAGCAGGATTGAAAATCCTGAACACAGACTGCAATATATACTTCATTCTATCGAAGGAAACTGGAATACTCGGACGCTGCAACGAAACATTGATAGTCAATACTTGGGAAGATTGCTAAAATTTCCGGAAAATAACAGTAGAGAAACTTCACACTTTATTAAAGACCCTTATATTTTTGAATTTTTAGGGCTTCCGTCGGATAGCTCTCAGACAGAAACCCAAATAGAATCGGCTCTTATTTCCCATCTCCAGCAATTTTTAATGGAGCTTGGAAAAGGGTTTGCTTTTGTAGCAAGACAGCAGCATATTGTAACGGATACTTCCGACTTTTTTATCGATCTTGTATTTTATAATTATTATCTTAAGTGCTTTATTCTGGTAGATTTGAAAACTCATAAACTTACCCATGAAGCTATTGGCCAGATGGATATGTATGTAAGAATGTACAATGACCTGAAAAAGAATGCTGATGATAATCCTACTATCGGAATCATTCTGTGTACGGAAAAAGATGAAACGGTTGTAAAATATTCAGTGTTGTCCGAAAATAAAAAGCTTTTTGCAAGTAAATATAGGACATACCTGCCCGATGAAAATGAGCTAAAACAACTGATTGAGGCAGATAGGGTAAAGCTTGAACTGGATAATATTGATTAATACATTAACATTTTGAATTTGAAAAATATTATTAATTCTGTATCAGCTTCTTCAAAGATTAGCAAAAAAACATTAAATTAAAATCCGCAGCCTCTTTTAAAAACATAAGGCAACAGCTTTTGAATTGTTTTTAAATGGGGTTGCTCCGCTTTTCGCAAAAATGCGTTTCCGACCAAAAGAAGGAATTGCATTTTTGCCACATGATTTTTCCTTAACTAAATTTTAGGTAATCTTCAATATTTTTCCATTATTTTTCACTAAATTGGGATAGTTTTATTTTAAGAAAAGCTTTGACCATGAAAGACTTACTTACTGATTTCAAAACTTCAGCCGAATCTGTAAATTATGAAGCCCAAGTTCATTGGATCTCTTATGTTATTCCTGTTTTCTTTATAGTAATCGGTTCTGTGGGAGTTCTCTATTTTCTATTGCTCGGATACAAATTTATGTTGGGATTTATCGGCATTATTTCCCTGTTTCTTATTTTTCTTTTTATCAAAGGGATCATCGCTGTAATTCGGAATAAGAATACCAAAATCTACGTTACGGATAATCATCTTTCGTTTACCACTGGGATATTAGGAAAAACACTTTCCGATCTTTCGTTAAATAAGCTTGAAGGAATGCAATTACACCAAAGCTTTTTAGGTAAAACATTAAATTTCGGAACATTGGTTGTTACTACCGGGGGAATGACTCATTCATATTTCATTGCAAATCCGATGGAGCTAAGGAATGTTTTGCTTCATTCTCAAAAACGGTCCGATTAAAAAATAACTTATTAATTTGAAATTAATTGCTTTAATTTAATCTCGCAACCTTTTTTCAAAAACATACTCTGCTAAAATGCGGCAATGTTTTAGAAATGGGGTTGCACCGCTTTCCGCAAAAATGCGTTTCCGACCAAAGGGAGGAAATGCATTTTTGCCGCCCGAATTTTGATTTGACTGATGAATAAAAAAAAGCACCCGGAATAATTCCGATTGCTTCAAAACAGATTTTACAAATATATGTTACAAATCCTGTCTGAGTAATCTCTCAAGGTTTTTTGATTTTCTGAAATGTATATACTTGTTAAATTCGGGTGTTGTGGAAAATTTTTGCAGAGCTTTGATTGTTTCTATATCCTTTTCGGATATACATGAGATCTTAATACAGGCTGTTCCTATATCTCCGAAACAATTTTTAGGTCCGAATAGGAGTGAATAATAAGTTTCTATGGTAATCGGGCGCTGATAATGTGGAAGATTAGCCCTGCCTTCCTGATCTTCATTCATAAACCTAAGATCTTCATCAAACATTTCCTGCGAGTAGAAAATCCCATAATCTACTCCGTTGTAATGTTCGTATGTTAGGCTATATTTTTCTTTCAAAAGTATATTGACTTCTTTTGCCATTTCAGCTTTTTTCAAATAGATGATTGTGTAGGTTCCCATAGTTGAAGATTTTTAGATGTTTTATGATGAAAATTAGTTGCTACTATAAAATCAGAAACTGTTTTTACAGTCTGATCGGCTGTGAATGAAAATTTTTCAAATTCAGGAAAAATCCTCTGTTTTCCGTTAATCCGTTTCTGAATAATCCCCACAATAGAGAGCTTCCCATCTGTGCCAATGTTGAATTAATAAACAAATCCTGCTTTTCCAGTGCTTCTGCCAGTGAACAGCTTGGTGTATCATCGGACTCTTCGGATTGCTTTAACAAGTCCCCAAACTCATCGGTGATAAAAGGTAAATGATCCACCGTTTCATATTTCTCTGAATTGGGCTGTTTGATCGTTCCTATGGTTGACAATATTGTTTGACCAGTATTTTTGCTGTTCCCAAAATCTAGGGAATATAACGGACGGTTAGCATAATACCTGCCATTATTCAGGCTTTTTAATATATCCGCTATTTCAAATCTTGCACTCACACTGTCAACACAAGATATATAAATATTTGCTGTTATATTTTCAGAAAATTTTTCTGATTCA
Organism: Chryseobacterium sp.; assembly: GCF_022712095.1. GTDB lineage: Bacteria > Bacteroidota > Bacteroidia > Flavobacteriales > Weeksellaceae > Chryseobacterium. The sequence continues at coordinate 36,711 of NZ_JALAHD010000085.1, forward strand.
CTCTTTTTAAATTTTTGTGTTTCTGCTTTCCAATTAGTTCCCATCCAACGGTTAGCACGGTTGATTAATGCAACGGACTTGTATAATCCTGCTTCCGATTCTGCAAAACGCTGTCTCCCTAAATTAGCATCGGTAATAATATCATCATCCCAAAGTCGCACAGACAATCCTGTGTGTCCTAATTGAATCAGGCTGTGATTCATTTCCATTAATGCTGTCAATACTTTTGAACCTGTTCCCCCTGCACCGATCAGGTTAATGGTTACAGGGTTGGTCGGATTAATCAGGTAATTGTCTGTAAAATGAACTTTTGTTTTTTCGTTTGTCATGGCAGTATGTTTTTAAGGGTTTTATTGGTCTTTTTTAATATTTCTTTTGGAAAGGTTTTATCAGTATCAATAAGATTTTTCCAAATGCTTACACAGTTGCCATTGGTAGGATTATGATTTAAATGGCTGAACCTGCTGTTAAAAAAATAGCTTTCCCAAGCACGGATAAATTCCTCAACCGATGCTGAATTTTTAATATCCACACCAACTGTTCCCATGCAGACATTTCCGTTTTCATAAACATTAAAAAAGGGAGCATGGTATAAAATTGTTTTTTCTGTGGGTCTTTTGTCTGAAGTGAGAGCAAATACGGTAAGATGCTGTTTTGAAGCCATCCACAGCATAGGTGGAGTATGTGCTATACCATTAGGAATTTCAAGGGATTCGGTAAAGAATAGTTTTACTTTTTTGGCTTTGGTATACCATATCACTGAACCCTTTTCGGTAGGATTGATATATAGAACATGGGTGGGCAGAATACTTTCAGGTTTTAAAAATGCTTTGCTTTTTTCTTTTTCCGTATTAAGCGACTTTGCAAATATTTTAGCTTCTCTTTCGCTTAAAGGATGGGCATTAATGGGATTTCCGTCTTTATCCATATCAAAATGTTCTACATAAGTATCTTTATCATCGCCTTTGGTCTGATAAATGACCAGAGCTGAAACCGGATGATACAGTGTTCCGAAGTGATCGGTTATATCTTTCATGATGTTATATTTAAATGGTATTATAGTTTAAATGCTGTTCAGAATATCAATTAATCTTTCTATCAGGGGAAAAATGCAGTTTTCAAAATCAAGGTTGTCATTGCTGATATCTGCTCCGTTAAATTTTTTTTCGATGGATGGTTCTTCTATTTCCGTACATTCCTGAAATTCTGCATTAACGGAATCAAATAAAGTCTGAAACAATATTCCTTTATCATCTGCACAGAACGAAACATACTTTTCCATTGTGATGGTTCTTTCATGATAGTCCTCATCATAATCGTCATGAGCTGTATTTCTTTCGCTCCGCTGAATATTTCTGTAAATAGTAGCATCAGGAAACATTTCATAGAGGGCAAGGGTATCACAGGCTAATAAGAGACAATCGGTTTCAAAGGAATCTCTGTTTTCAAAACGATTGATTCTCTCTTTAAATCGGGCTAAATTCTGATGATTGAATATTTTTTGCTCCACATAATCACCAATCCACTCACTTTGCTTTATTTCACGTAAGTATTCAGGAGTATCTTCGGTTTCATCATAGATAAGCCACTCCGAAATCATTTCGTACATCCAGCACAGGTAGCTTTCCTGTTTTCTGTAGTATGGGACATCTGCGATGTGATACAGATAGGAACAAACGGATTGCAAAAGCTGTACAGCCTGTCTATAATTGGGATTTTTAGATAATCGGTACAGTGGAATTATCGGAACATAATATAAAGTAGCTCCTGTATTATATCTTTCTTCACTCAACAAATACGTTTTCTTCTTATCCTGTACCAAGCGGATTTTCTCCCAATTCTTCACCTTACTTTTTAACTGCTTTTTGAAATCTTCTAATGCAAAAGCAATATTGTAGGGAAAACCTAAATGCTTTGATTCAGCAGGTGTGATTCCGTAATGTTCGGTCAATTGGGAAAGGGACTGGTAAAAATCCCTTTCCATTTTGCCTGTTTTCTTCTCATCCTGTATGGATGGCGTGTCTATCAGCTTAGGCAGAAACGAGCATTTTAGAAAAGCATGGGTAGCATGGCTATCGGTACTGCTTTCATTTTGTCTTTCTGTATTTCTCCTGCATCCTTTGGACGTTGCATCCAATGGGCGAACTCGCCCAACTGTTTGTTCAGTTGCTTTTGTTTTTGCTGTTCGGGAAGCTGTATTTTTCCCGATATGATTTTTTGTTGCATTCATCATAATTTAGTGATTGATATTTAGTAAATAGTGGTTGGATCTAAAGCAGGTTACTGAAAACCCAACCATAATAATGTATCAGCCTTTTGTACCCATTACACTTTCAAAACGGTATTCTACTGTATCATTCCTGATCTGTGGTGCAGAAACTTTTGCAGTGGTTAAAATCGGATAGGTATTGGCGTAAAAATTCATGACGGCTTCTACGCTCCATTTCGGTTCTGGGTCTGTCAATCTGATTTCCTGTCCGTTATCTTTCAGGATAAAAACTCTTTCTAATTGGGTGGCGAGTAACATAATTGTTAATTTTTAAGGTTGAAAATTTTGTTCCTGTTCTTGTTCATCTTCATGTTCTTGTTCCTGTTTTTGTTCGATATTTTCTACACTTTCGGTATTAAACAGGCTTGGGGCAAAGTGTCTTTCGTACTCATCCTGTTTTTTACGGATAATGTCAGCATAGCCGGGATATTCCGAAGCTTTCGGCAAAGCTGACCATGCGCCTTTGTAGTTTCCTTCTTTTTCGAGTTCTTCGGCTTTTTGAAAAGCATCCTTATACTTTTTCTCTTTGGCTTCTTTTTCCTTCTTTTCCTTATCGGATTTTTCTTTTTCCATTGCAGATTGCTTTTGAGCTTCTTCAAGCTGTTTCATAAAGCTTTCCATATTCACCATTAATCCTGAAGCACTCCGCAATGGCACTGAAACATTTTCAAAAAATCCGTTGTCTAATTCTTCTGCTGTTCCCCTCAAATTAAGAGGAGGAATGGTTTTCCTCGCTTCGTCTCCGCACTGCTCATTATTGAGCAGTACGGATAGGACAAAGCTGTTTTCATCTGTCTGTCGGAGTATCAATTGTAAGTCTCCGACAAGGTTTAACTTTGTGAGTTGTCTGAAAAAATTGGTTTGCATAATTTGTTGGGTTATGGATTAATTACTAAATGAGCATTGAAGTCTATTAGTTCCCATAATGAAAACTCCACCGTCCTAAATTCTTCTTCCGTATGCTTTCCATAGGCTTTATAAATGGCATTTCCATCTTTAGATATCTGCATCTGGTAATGACACAGGCTATTTTTAGGTTGTTTCAGTTCTTTTAAATCCTCTTTCTCTAATTCAATGAAAACTCTGTTTCTCTCAGAGAGCCACTCTTCAACCACAGGATAATATACTTTCGAAAATCTAAAGAACTCCACATGGGTATCGAAATAGTTTAGAGACTTTATATCTTCATCAGTTTCAATGATTTTTATAACTTCAAGGCGTTTCTTTTGGGTTTGTTTCCACTCTGCTGTAATGTTGATAATGGCAAAGTCGCAAGCATCCCATTCACTGTTGGTTTTTGCTTTTACAAGTAAAAATTCCGTTGGTATATCAGATCGTTTCATTTTTTTGTTTTTTTTATGTTATAAATTCTATTTCTCAGAGGTATAAACTCCGTTCACGTAGTAGCAGATAAGCTTTTCCCAAAGACGTATTAAGCCGTTGGTGTCTACATAATATTTTTCCGTCCGACTGCAATAAATGATGTATACAGGGACATCTGCATACTCTTTATTAAAGCTATATGCTTTTGCCAGTTTTTGGGCTTCGCTTTTTGATTTTGTTTTCATAGTCAGGGATTTTCATAGATGTATGTTCCACTTGTTTTCATGGGGTCTGCACCCTGTGTCAATCGGATTTCCTTGTTAAATTTCAATGACAAGCTTCTTGCATAGTGTATCGCTGTTGTCCTGTCACAATGGATTTTGAAGTATATTGCTACCTGCTCCCATTCTGTTCGGTCATTTCGGGACTTCATCTGAAAATTATATTGTGATTCCATACGTTTTTTTAAGATAATCTTGGCTTAATTATTAAAATGGTAAATCATCATCCGTATCATCTGCAAAAGGATTGTTTGATTCTTGCGTTGCATTTTGCTTCGGTTCATTTTCAACATTTCTTCCACCTCCATAAACCTGAATGTATGAAGTATGAAAATTCAATCCTGAACGGATTTCTCCATCTCTGCCTATCCATGCGCTTGAGCTTGCCCTGCCTGTTAATTCTACCACCGTCCCTTTGGTAAGGATTTTGGCAACATTCGGGCTTATCCAATACGAGCAATTGTAATAGGTAGTCAGCTCTCTGCGCTCTCCCTGCTTGGTCTTGTAGCTGTCATTGATGGCTACTGAAAAGTTTACGACCTGTCTGTCGTTTTTCAATGTGTTGATTTCTGCGTTTCTGGTAATTCTACCGACAATGGTGTTCATAATATTTTGTTTTAATTATTAATGATTACTTTTTTCAGTTGTAAAATTTCGAGTGATTTGATTCGGTATCGAGGACACTCGGCTTCTTTCTTTTCACCTTTTCCAATGGGAAAAGCATTATTTATTTTTTTTGTTTGATTATTCTTATGTTAAAGAGCGACTGTTTGATTCGTATAACTGAGGTTCCGACTTTTTCTTTGCTAAATGACCATAGTACAGGATCAGGCACTTAAAACCGAAATGGAAAGCATTGAAATAGAGGTTCCGAAATCTTTTTGTCCGAAGGATTCAGGAGTGTCTGGAAAAATTGTTGGAGCGGAGTGGAGAGAATTTTTGTAGAAACCCAAAAAGATTTTTTTGAGTGAATGACCTGTACTACATTTGCTACAGTAAAAAGTGAAAAACCACAGTTATATATATGAATTGAATAGGTGATATTTAACCCGAGAATGATCTAAAACAATAATGAATAATTGGATTTTTCCTTGTGTCGATGTGATTTTGAAGTCTATTTTCTTAAGACCGTCATCAACATTCAAGACCGGAATTTTAAAAATTAACAGGTTTTATTGAAGGTTTTATATTTTTGTTAGCTGAAGAACCTGAAAAAAATCAGGTATATAAATCTGAATAATAAAGCATTTGTGATAGCCAATAAAATGAGGTTACATAAATTATTTGACCCTAAAAAACATCTTTATAACCATCACAATCAGCAAAAAAGCCTCCTCGTAAAGGAGACTCAAAAAATGATGATTGTTGGAAAAGCTTTCATTTCAAATATAGTGATTCTAAACAAACTCACTTACAAAAATGACCATTCAGAGAACCAGTTACTCAATATATCCTTGGCAAAACCACTCATTAATATCCTTAAAATCCCGATAAATCAGGGAACAATCCTTTACATGTTTATATTTCATTAATATTTTGTTTTTAGTGATATTTCCATTAGAATCATTATCAAGAAAAAGGTAAATTTTATCGTATTCACCAAGTGTTTTTATTGCTTTGAAAAGCATTACCGTAGAATTGAGAATCAAATAATCAGAATTTTTAGCCTTATCTATATTTTTGAAAGTCAGGTAATCTAAAAACCCCTCAAATACCGTGATTTCTTTATTATTTTGATCGCCCTGAATCAAAGTCACATCCTTTTTTCCTAAACAGATCTTAGAATAGGGATTGCGGATTTCAAAACCACCTGAATTATTTTCAAAAGCAATTCCGAAATAATTTTTCCCGTTTAACTCATAATGCAGCTCTTTAACCAGCTCTCTCTGCTCATAAACTTTCCGGGATCTCAGGTATTGAATTAAAACCGGATGCCCGATTCTTTTTACTTCCAATATCCTGTAATGAGGTCGTGTTGTAATCTCTTCCTTTTGTTTTTGATCCTGTATTGAAAAATCAAATTTTCTAAGGTATTTCAAAGCTTCCGAAACAGAACATTTATTCACCTGCTGAACAATAGAAATGATATCATAACTCTTTCCTGTTCCAAAATCAAATGCTTTATTTTTAATAAAATCGACAGAAAGACTGGGAATCTTTTCGTCCCTGTCCAGCGCAAAATAAAAGGCAGTTTTCCCATTTTCTTTCACGGGAAAAAGATTGAAGGATTCTAAAACCGTCCGGATTCCGACTTTTTGTTTGATTTTTTCGCAATTCATTTTTTTTCTTTTTAAAGCAATTTTTTACCCTGGATTTTCCTTTTAATAAAAAAAAGACTTTTATTATCTTTTAAATAAACTTTTAATAGTTCGTGGTATCTGCCTGTCGCAAAGCGTTTGCAATGATTTTCAAATGAGCGCAATTCCGAAAAGATGCCCTTTACCGCATGAGCGCAAATCCGAATTGAACTATTTTTTCATCCGTTCTTTACAAAGTATCTGTCATTTTCACTGGCTTTACAATATCGGAATGAGTGCAATTCCGAAATCAGCATCATAAAAATCACATTTTTAACATTTTCTTAACTTCAGCGAGTGCAATTCCGAATTCCGAATGAGTACAAATCCGAAATACAGATGAGCGCAATTCCGAAATCAGAGAATAACAGGATAACCGTTGGGAAGTATTTCCCCCATTTTTGTTTCTCTGTATAGCTGTAAAATAAGTTCCTGTATTTTGTTTAAAAAAGCCGTTCCCTGATAATTCGTGGATTTTGTCCCATTCAGCCTGTTCATCCTTATAAATTCGCCAAAAGCCTTTTCTATAAGCTGACGGGTTTGCGGAATAGTTTTGTATTGGTAGGAAAACTGGAGCATTTCCCGTTGTCCCAGGCCATACCTTTTCTGAAAATAATAGAGCCTCTTTGCAATTTTTGATTTCTCTGCCGTGTGCTCCGACATATCGGTACCGCTTACCATCTTATTGTAAAAAGGATGAATGAAAATAGAATCACCTTTGTAATGATAATTGAATGAAAGGGTATTGTACTTGTTGAAATTTATTTTTGCAGTTTTGAGGAACTTGAAACAAAAATCATTCGCGGTTTTATAGTTCAGCCCAAACTTTTTGTTCAGTGACGAAAGTTTCATGGTGGTTCCACCTTCTGGAAGTTTTGAAAGCCAGATGGCAAAAATAATGTGCTTGTTGTTTCTGATATTATACACCAGATTGTACAGGATGTAGTTATATTCGGGTATAATCATCAGCTTTTTCAACCAGTAGCTGCTGATCAGAAAGTTTGTATAACCACGCTCATCATAACTGGGAGTGGAAATAAGCCCACCAAATGTTCTAATCTCTTTTCCTTTGGAATTTACCGATTTATACCAGCCCATTTTGAACCGGGCAAGAAACTCATACGCTTCAATAACCTGTTTGGTTGAGCCACTCGGCGAGATCTTGCTGTTCCGGATTTTAATTGAGGCAAAAATGTTATTCTCGGTTTCAAATTCCTGATCAAACAGGGAAAGCTGCTTCGGACGGTCTTCAGGGCGGAATTGCTCACTGCTGATAATCGAAATGATATTAAAAATAACACGTAGTGCATTGATCGGAATATCAGCCGCCTCCTGGTCTTCAAAAATAAAATCGTCCACAAAGTGATTACCCAGGCGTATTCTTTCGGGAATTCTCTCATCTTTATCTTCAAATAGCTTTCTGACAAGCTTTAAATCTTTTTCCGGAATAGCCATACTTTATATTTTAAGTGCTTTTAACTTTGTTATTCTAACAGAAATCTATTCTTTGCAAGACCTACAGCAATTTAATTTTCTCACTTTTTAGTGTTTTTGAGCCATCGGTAAGATTATAATACAGGTACTCTCCTGTTTCATCTATTCTGAAAACTCTTTTCTCTACTTTTCCAAAAGTGGGGATTTTAACTTTTCGGATTCCTTGATACTCGGCGATAATGCCGTTGAGACTTACTTTCTGTCCGGGCTTTATATCTGATAATTTCATTTTTTATCGTTTTAAAATTTAATAGATAAACATCAATGCTTATATCTTTAAGCATCATTTTGGAGGTTTAATACTAGGAATTGAATCTAAAGACAGCTGGCCGTTATCCGCTTCGTTTTTTATATAAGGCAAAAGATTTTTCAATGAGGATTTCCAGCTGGTTATGGGTTTCCCCAAATTATTACACCAGTTACTATTTGCCCATAAAGCGTACCTCTCCTTAATAGCGGAATACATAGATTCTTCATAGCCGCTCAGCGTTTTAGCATAATCTATAAATTCTTCCAAAGAAGGGATGTTAGCTATTATTTTAAAAGGCTCAGGCTCCCTATTATCAAAGGATGCTTTCTCTTTCTTTTCTGTAGTTTCGGGAGTACTTATGATGGGTAAACCATCCAATGGCAAATTTTCATTTTTTTCTGCAATTGCTGTCGGTCCATCATGTTTGATTATTACCTTCGGGCCTTTTTCTTGGCTAGGGATTGGTAAAGAATAGTTCAGCAGTATTCTGTAAGAACAGGAATACCCGTTTTTGTTTTCGTACTGAACCAACCCCGAATTCTGAAGTGCTTCTCTGGCAGATTTTACCGTTTTTCTCGTTATTCCGAGTGTATCACCAATCGCTACATCGGAAACCGTAACATCGTATCCGTTATTATCGTTCGCCAAATTCAGGAGATACAGATATATCGCAACAGCAGTGGTACTGAGTTGTGCTTTTGGGCCAAATTCCCAAAACTTTTGTATAAGCTCATGGTAATACATCGTTACTTCCGGCCAAAAAGCTCTAGTACTTTTTGCTTATCTATGATGATAATTTTCCCCTTTTGTATAATGGCTTCATCCAACATTCCGGAAGATTTTATTTCCGAAGCTTTTGAAACGGAACAGCCCAGAACTTTCGCTAATCCTTTCAGTCCGTATTCATGCCTGTTTTCCGAATTGAGACTTTTGATAATTTCCAAAAATTCCTCAACTGTCAGTTTCCAAAGGGGTGTTTGCGGATCTATCTTTTTCATTTCCTTTCTTTTATTGATTTTAGCTATCTTTTTTTTTCTTAGAAATCCAATTCCTTGCAGCAGCCTGCCAGCTGTTCATTAATTTCCCGTCACTTAATTTCCAATCCCAAGAATCATAGAATGAATAAAATTGATGTGCTAGTGCAGAGGGTAAATCTCGTTCATTAAAATATAATTCTACTTCATAAAGCTTAGGTGCAGAAAAGAGGCTTTCTTTTTGTGCTGATAATTTTTGCTCCGGGAATGCTTTATGTACAGAAATTCCAGACTCGTCAAAATCAACAATCTCAACCAGGCTTCCAATATAAGGGTCGTAACTGGGGGAATACATAATGAATCCTGCCAGATGTAATTCTTTAATACACTTATGATAGGTTCCAAGGGATTTTACCTTACCCAATCTCATGACCTCACCACGATAAATACGAAAAGGACTCTGAAACCGGTTTATGCTCCAGCATTGAAAAAGTGCAACATAAATACTGATATGGGATGGATGTAACCGGTTATCTTTAATGACATGCCCGAAAAAACTAATGATATCTTTAGTCTGATTCATGATTTTCTGTTTTCTGTGATTATTTAGAATCCGTAAGCAGCTTCTCAATGTCTTTGTAGTTATAATACAGGATCCCCCCTATCTTCGTATAAGACAGGGTTCCGTTGATTCTAAGATTCTGTAAGGTCCCGGAAGAAATATTCAGAAGCTTTTTGACCTCGGAGGTGCGAAGCCATAATTTTTGTTCTGTCGTTCTTGTCTGAAGGAGTTCTCTAATTGCCTCCAACAGCTCTATTTTAAATTGCTGAAGGTCTTCCTTAGTGATAATTGCTATTGCCATGATTTCAAAAATTGTTTGTTTGACAAATTTTCGGAATCAGGCGGAATTTCTTTCGGTAGTTTTTCGGTACTACCGAAAGATTTCATTCCATATACGATGAATAAAGGGATTTCATAAGAAGGCCAAACTGTATTATCTAATAAAACCTAAAAAAATTAGAATCCCGGACATTTATTCATCTTATCTGTTTATTTTTTTCAGGAAAAACTTCTAAAATGAACAATATATAACCTCTTAAATATCTAAATCATCCAGATATTGCTCTAAATTATCCCTGAGCAATATCAAAAATTTAGTTCTTTCTGTTTTTCGCAACCTAATTTCACCTAAAATCTTATGATAGTTTCCCAAATTGATATTCAATGAGTTCTCTGCCCAACGAAAAATTTCGGCCAGATCTGAATTGCCACCGTTAAAACATCTGGTTTGATGAAGAGCATACAGTAGTTCGATAAGCGCAACTTTAGGACCTGTCCATTCCAGTGTATTAATTTGACCGATTGATTTTTCTACACCCTGTACCGCATTGATTTTATTCATCAAATAGTAATCTAAAAGATCATTGGCAAGAATTTGGGAAACAATATGATCATGTGATGTAGAAAATTCTTCATCATAGCTATACAGTTCTGGGCTAAGCTTTAATTTAAAGTCAAACTTGAAGCGGACAAAGTATTTTTTATCCAAATAAGTCGATTTTCGGCGATAGTAGCTAATAAATTCTTTTTGCTCATTATAGAAATACAAAAGATTAGATCTTTCGTTTTCATAATAAGATTTTAATGCCTGGGGATCAGCATAAGGTTTCGAAGATTCTATTGCCAGTACTTTTGAATGATAAATATAAACCGCTGTAAATTGCGGTTTGGTACTCTTAAAAAAATGAATTTCATCACTCCAGTCTGAAAACCGGTACTGCTGCAAAAGATCCTTCAGCTGCCGAATAGCAAAATCTGTTTCCATAAGGATTTTTTCAGATCTGATGACAACATCATCATCACTTCTGTTAATGTGATCTACACTACTTGTCAGATTTTTCCAAAGCTGGTCAACTTTTTTTCTAAAATTTTGTCGATTCATACGTTATTTTTTAGTTAATTTGAACGCAGAATCGGATAAATTAAGTCTTATTATTCTCTAGCTCCTCTTTTCTCTTTCTGATAAAGTCAACTGGCCTCATACCGTTGATTTCCATAAAATGTGCTGAAAAAACCTGTCTGTTTGCCATTCCGCACATCTTTCCTAATCCATCAATACTATAATTAAGGTATTTAGGATCTTCAAGCAGAAGATTGGTAATGTATCTGATTCGTAACTCCTTCAGGTACATCGTAAAAGTTAGGTGATAGTGCTCGTTGAGGACATTTGATAAATGAGTTCGATTAGTACCAATCATTTTGGCAACAATCGGTATGGTTAAATTTTTTTGGAGAAACTTCTTATTTTTTTCAAAATTTTTAAGTTTTGATTCGATCTCTTCAATGAGTTCTAAGCTGTATCCATTTTTTTCAGATAAAGAAACGGACAAAGATTTATTAAAAATATCAGGTGATTGGGGATTACTGAATTTCTCCGACAGTTCCTTATATTTTACATTCAGTTCATTCTCTCTTGCTCGAAATCTCGCAATTAAGAAATACAATAAAATAAAACCTGCAATTACAGAGACACAAAAAATGATGAAACCAATCTTATGTTTTCTCTCAAAGCTGTTTTTTTCCTTTAATAAAGTATCCGTATCATATTCATGGTGAAGTTTTGATGATAGCATTGGAAAATCACTATTAATTATATTATTCACATTCAATAGCTGATTGGTATAGTATAACTGTTTGTCGGAATCTCCGCTTTGCTTTGCATCATCAATTAAATATTCATAAGCCAATCGGATTTCAGGGGTAATAAACTGGAATTTGCTAGCCAATGAATCAACTTTATTCAGGTTAAGTAATGATTCGGACCTCTCCTTCTTTAACCAGAAGGCTTTTCCTATATAAAAATACACCGCAGTCAATGAAGCATAGTCTTGCTTATTACTTAATATCTTTTCAGAAAGCCTAAGGTATTTTAATGCTTCGCCCAGTTTATTTTGTCTTAAAAGCTGAATTCCTTTTCCTTTTTGAAAATAGCCGTATTCTAATGGTAGTTCTTTCGTATCATGCAGTCTTTCCAAACCAATGCTAATGAGAGAGTCTTCCTTACGGAATAATTGCCGGTTTTTGTAACAGGTGCTTAATCGGTAAATACTGTTAAAATATCCTGATTCATTATTAAGCCTAAGATTAGGATGAAGACCTGCCTTTATACTTTTCTCAAAATATTGGGCAGATTCTTCAAAATGTGCAGCTGCCTCTTTATAATATCCTAAATAACTCTTCACCAATCCCAAATGATAGATAATTTTATTTTTAAGATACTTATCCTGGGAATCCTTTGAAAACCTGAAGGCCAACAAATATTGTTCAAGAGCGGATTTATAGTGTCTTTTGTTGTAATAGTAAATGATTCCTTTTCCGAGATAAGCCCGCGAAATCTGATCCAGATCATTGAATTTCTTAGCAACTGTAATAGCGCTGTCCGCATAATTCAGCTTATTATCAATGTTTTTGCTATAGTAAATGGCTTCCTCATAACCCTGAATCTGCTTTTTATAGTTGTTTTCCTTCTTTGCCTTATCAATAAACATTCTTACAAACACCAAAGCCCTTTCATCATTTTCAGGATATGCATCAAATAAACCTGAAATCTTCTTATAAGATTCTACCTCCTGTTTTTCAACACGTCTTTGCCCTTGCATTAACAACAAAAGACAATTGAAAATCATTAATAATATTTTATTATGGGTAGACATATCGAAAAAATATTCGCTAATTTAATAAAAATCACCATGCAGAGATTGTTTATTTAGCCAAAAACAATACTTCGTCACCAAACGCTGAATTACAGGAGCATACAAATGATTTTTTAGTGGGTAAGATGTACCAATTATTACGTAATAATTGGTACATCTTACCCACTATTTCTTTTTTTCACCCCTTAAGCCTTCTAATTTAGCCCTCAGAATTCTAACGATAACCCGGCCGGGATAACTTTTTTAAACATCATTTATAATCAATCATGAAAAAGTATATCTCAATTTTAAGTTTATTGACTGCATTATTTCTGTACTCATGTGAAAGATCAGATTCTGATTTAAATGCAACACAACAAAATGAAGCTGAAATTGCTGCTTTAAGCACCATAGAATCTGCAAAGAATCAAAATGAAGGTTCACAAGGACAAGTTTCTGATAATATGGAAACCGGCGATGATGAACCACCAAGGGATAAACAGCACTGGAAGATCGCCAAAGACACAATATGGTAAATGCAGCCCTGCTTAGCTGATAAAATTTATTAGAGTGGAAAATCAGAAAGTATTTTTAAGCACAGGAAAAAAATGCACCATCAGTGGAGAATGGGAAGGCGAAGGAAAAATCGGCACAATTGTATATATCTCAAAAGGCGAAATAATGCCTGCATATTGTGGTAAAAATGTAAAATGGATTTTAGTTAGAAAAGGATAATTTTTTTACAATGAATACAATAAAAACAATATTTACAGGGTTTACAACCTATTTTTTCATACTGCTTTTCGTATATGCAGCATTAAGTAAACTATTAGATTTTGAGGCTTTTCAGGTACAGTTAGCGCAGTCACCACTATTAAGTGCATATGCCGGATTCATCTCTTATGCTGTTATTATTGTTGAGCTCATCATAGCAGCATTATTATGTATTAACAGTACGCGTTTAGTAGGGCTCTATGCATCATTCGGGCTAATGGTGAGCTTTACCATATACATTTATCTGATTTTAAATTTCAGTGATTTTGTACCCTGTTCATGCGGAGGAATCCTGGAAAAGCTGGGCTGGACAGAACACCTGATCTTTAATATAGCATGTATTGCTCTTGCATTAGGAGCTGTTATTATTATGGAAAAGCAAAGAACGACAGATCAGGGGCGCTACCTTCTTCTCTCCGGAACCATTGGAATTATAAGCTGCGGATTAGTAGTATTTTTGTTCATCCGCTCGGAACATATCATGAAGACAGAGAATAATTTTACCAGGCGTTTTCTTCAGTATCCAATGGAAGAGGATAAAAAAATGGACCTTGGAGCGAATTCCTATTATTTCGCAGGAGCCGCTGATGATAAAATATATTTGGGAAATTATACAACACCCCTAATTTTAACAACAATTGATACAGCTCTGGTAACAAGAACATCTTTCACCTCAGTAATAGACAGCCACAACCATCCGTTCAGGTCAATACAGATACAGGTACAAAAGCCTTACTATTATATTTATGACGGCAATGTCCCTGTTATTTATAGAGGCGTGCTCGGAAAACAAAATGCTAAAACGATCAGCTATAAGGATGCGTACTTCAACCAGATCATTCCTTTGGATTCTGCGCGCTTCACCATCAGGACACAAAGCAGCGAAACACAAAACCGTGTACTGGGCATTCTGGATCTTCAGAAAGACCTAAAAGTAAAACTGTATCCCGGTTTACTGGAAAAGCAAAAGGATGGAGTTTTCGACTCAGATGGTAAGATGGTCCGGGACCCGGCAACAGGCAGGCTTTTATATACTTATTTCTATCGCAACCAGTTCATGGAAATGGACAGCGAGCTCAATATAGTAAGAAAGCTTCATACGATTGACACCGTTACCAGGGCACAAATACAGGTAACGCAACTGAAAGACGGACAGCACAAAATGAGTGCACCGCCCTTAACAGTGAATAAAGATATGGTCGCATATCGCAAACTCTTGTTTAACGAATCTAATCTAATGGGAAAACATGAATCCCGAAAAGCATGGAAACAAGCAGCTATTGTAGATGTGTACCGTACCGACCGGCAGGAATATGTGGGAAGTTTTTATGTCTTCAACCGCGGGAAGGATAAGATGTCCCATATGCTGGTTACCGATAAGTATTTCTATATCCTTATCGGAAATGAAATGGTCAGGTATCGGTTATATTCCTCCCTTACCAGGCATTTCAACACAGGGAAAGCCGAAAACCTGTAAAAAGAGTAGGCATAACATCAAAATCTTATTTTATGAGAAAGTTTATTTTGCCTGTAGTAGTTTTTCTAGCAGGCGCAGGAGGTGCTTTTGCATCCACTGTATCTAAAACCGCAGATTCAACAATGGTACCCGGTCACAGGTTTGATCCATCTGCATCGGAAGTGAAATGTATCGAAGTTGCCCAGTGCAGCACCATCGAAGGTGCAGAATGTACCTGGAACTCCGAAGTACTGAAAGAAAAAATCAATGACACTGCATGCGGAGCACCATTGTACCGAGTTAACTAAAAATCTGAAGGGTGCCAAAAGCACCCTTCTTTATTTTTTATTAACCCATTTTGCCACCTTATGATCCTTCAGGTAAAAATCAAACCAATCCAATATCTTGGAGGTAAGATCTATTTTAGACACCTGTTGCCACATAGCATGCCCATCATCGGGATAAAACAATGCCACAACCTTTTTTTTATTCCTTTTTAACGCATTATAAAATGTCCGGGTTTCTTCCCAGTTTACATTCTTATCCTGCATACCGCACCATAAAAGTATGGGTGAAGTTACCCGATCGGTACCATACAGGGGATTATTCCTGAAATAAAGCTCCTTATCTTCTGAAAAAGATTTTCTCATCCTGTACTGCCCGGATTCATACCTCCAGAATTCCGGAATATGGTAACTTTCACTAAAAGTATGATAAACATGTACGATGTCAGCATTGGCCGCTCCCGAAACATAGGCTTTGAACATATCTGATCGGGTAGCAATAAAATTGGCCTGGTACCCACCAAATGACTGCCCTATAAGCCCTACGTTTGAGGAATCAATAGCTGTATTCTTTAGTACCGCTTTCATAGCTGCTTCCACGGATTGCAGCGCAGAAATTCCCGGACCTTCCTTGCCGTAAGCGATATCCGGCAGAAAGACAAAATATCCTTTTTCCTGTAATAGCCTCACATTAAATCCTAAGCTGTTCTTATAAGTTGGCCGCCAATATTGTGAGCTTAAGTGGTGCTGAGTCTCATAAATATGCACCACCATCGGATAAATCAGCGAAGGACGGTAATCTATTGGGTAGTAAAGCAGACCCTTTAAAGAGGCATTTCCCGGTCCGGTATAATCAATAACATCCATCCTTGCCTTTGAGATTTTAGTATCCTGTATATTGCTTTGGTAGATCACTTTACTTTTATTATCCTTTGTGATTACGACACGGGGTGGCATACTATAATTTTCCTGCAAATAAGCAAATGAGCATAAAGAAGGATTATAAAGCATTGAACTAGTTTTACCCTCGGTGAGAGGAACGGCAGTATAGCTTTTATTCCCATGCAATCTCTCATATCCAAACCAATCATTCATTTCATTCCGATGTTCTACGGTCATTGGACTCTTATCATCAATCACAGAGCGGTAAAAATTGTAATTGGCTAAGAGCGATTCCCTTTCTCCACCTATGACATGGTGTTGGAATGCTTTGGTCGTTGTGGTTAATGGTTTAAAGCTTCCTTTCCGGATATCATAATACCACAGAGCATCATTCCCACCAAAAATAATTCCTTTCCCATCCCGGGTAAAGTAAGGCTGTTCTACTCCATTTTTTGAAATAAGGATTGTTTTTCCATCAGAAACCCTGTATAATTTCCAATAATTATTTTTAAGAAACAGGAGATATTCTCCCCTTTCCGAAGTGTATAATTCAGTCCCTACGGTATCAATCTTTACGGAAGTCTTGTTTATCCGGTCGTATACAGAAATCAGCAAAGAAGGTGTTTTTTCGGTATAATCTTTAAGCTCACCGGGGTTAAAAGCCAGGAAATACCGCTGGTTATGTAAGGGGATGATTTTCTGAAATCCACTGCTGTGATTCAGATTTTCAAGCTTTCCGATTTCAGGTTCCCAAAAATACTGCTTTTCCCGGAATTGCGGTAAAAACTTCCCTTCTAGGTTTGTATCATCACCGTACCAGATATCAGGTGAAGATTTCTTTGTTTCAGTCGTATTGCTGATGGTGCTTATGAAAAATTGTTTTCCCTGCCCAATGCTTTTTACCGTAGCATGATGAAACAGCAGGTTTTCATCTAATGGATAACTCTTAAAATCCTTTAGGTTAATATACACTATTTTCATATACTCCGTGGCCGTGTCTTTTTCAAAGCTTACTAGACTCTCTCCGTCTGGTGCAACATGGATACTTTCAATCGGCCTGTTGGTCTGATACAGCAAACGTTTCGCAGAACCGGAAAACTTAATCAGGCTGTACCATTTATCTTTTTTATTCTCACTTGTTTTTTCCTGTACTGTATAGAGATCGGAATTATCTTCCATCACATAAGCTGTAACATCTTCCAAAACCCGTAAAAGGTTTCCTTCTGCTGAAAACCATGACAGGGAATTCTTTTGTGAGATATCAGACCATAACAAAAATTCCCTTCCATTGTTAAAAGCTTCAATCTTTTTTATTTGAGTAAAAACTTTACGATTGGCAACAATATTGCCTTCACTATTTTTCTCATGCACTTTTCCTTTCTTTTGTTCTCTTAAGCTCAGGTATTCCGCCTTTCCATCTTTATCCAACAGCAATACTCTGTTATTGACGAGAAACTGTAAATCAGAAATATGGGTTCTTTTAAGGGCAATGGATTCGGGGACATCTGTTCTTAAGATCATAAGCGTGTCTTCCCCGCTGTCCATCACTTTTTTTACTGCCACCCATTTTCCTTCCGCTGACATTTTGATCAGCTGGATTTCATGGGAATCTGAGGTCAGCTTTTGAAGACGATGGATATCTTTTACTTTGAGGTCCTGTGCTGAGAATAGAGGCAACGGTACAGGCAGCCACTTCAGCACATAAAGTAAAAGCAGCGTCATAAGAATCGTGAGCAAGCGACAGACTGTTTTCATCAATATCCCGGGTTTTGCGGATTAAGGTTAGCATTCAGCAGCAGCTCTTTTTGAGGCAGCGGCCATGCCGTATAATAGCTTTTCCAGTTAGGCTTTATAGCAATCAAATCCCCAAGGCGGTCAAACCGTTTTAAGGCCATGAACCTTTGTCCCATTTCTGCAAAAAACTCCCTTCTGATCTCCAGCAGCAGTTCCTGAAGAAAAGCATCTTTTGTCCAGCTTCCCGTTAGCGGCAAAATGCCGGCTCTTTGCCTGATGGCATTGAGATAAGGCAGTGCTTCCGTTACCCTGTTTTGCCGGGCTAAAGCTTCTGCCATAATAAGGTATGCTTCTTCAAGCCTGAAAACAATGGAATACTCATCGGTGTTTCCTGAAAGGTTTTTATACTTCGCTGCGCGGTACCAGGTGTTCTGTGAAAAGGTAACAGGGGTCATCCACGCCTGTCTTCTCAGATCAGCAGGAGCGAAAATATTAACCAGGTTTGTGCTAAGGGCATAGGCATTGGGGGCGGCCCCTGAAAAGTAATACAGGGAAGCCTCTTTGGTGGAATCCCCGGAGTTTAACGGTTTTAGCTGCCAGAGAATATGCTTTCCTCCCTTTTTGAAGACCTTGGTAATATCCTGTTCCTGCTGGTAAAGGGAACTTTGAAGGATATTTCCTGTTAATTGTTCTGCCTGAAGCCATTTCTGCTGAAGAAGATATACTTTGGCCAGTAACAGCTCCGCTACCTTTTTGTTGGGATAGATCCTCTCGGTATTACGGTAGGTATCCGAAAGTAAGCTGACAGCAAGACTCAGGTCAGCCTCTAATTTCTGCAATAAGGCCTCCTTAGTCAGCTTTGATAAATGGCTGTTGATTTGATAGTCGGTTGTTTCCGTATATGGAATTTCCTGATAAACCTGCTGTAAATAAAAATAGATAAGGCTTCTTACCAAAAGCGCTTCCCCTTTGATCCTGTTTTTATCTTCTGTACTCAACGATGTAGAGTTGTTCACTCCCATTATAATGGAATTAGCAGCGTAAATTTGCTGGTACGCTGTATTCCATGTTTTTTCAATCATTGGATTGGTAGGAATCTGTTGGTTCTGGTAGAGTTCCAGTGCTCCGCTGTTGTTATTGACATAGTAGCAGTCCAGATCATCGGTATAAGTTCCCAATAAAGCTCCCATACCGTCACTTCCACCGGAGATAAGTGATGAAGAAAATAATCCTGAATATAGACCCGATAAAGCGGCATTGGCACTTTGCAGGTCTTCAAATACCTGATGGGTCCCAATCTGGTTATCTGGGTCATCGACTTCCACCAGCTTGTCGCACGAAACTGCTGTAAGCACAAGGAAAATAAAAATGAAAGGTACTTTTTTAACAGCAAAAGGCACTATGATCCTTCCTATACCATTCATGTTGATAACAGATCGGACAATAGGTATAGATGGGAGATTGATATTATATTTTTTCATTTTCTTAATTTTTAAAAGTTAAGCTGTATTCCAAAAGAATAGGTTTTGAGCGGGGGTAAGAAACCGGTAAGGACAAATTCAGGGTCGAGCCCGAAATACTTAGTCCAAGTCAGCAGGTTTTGCCCTTGGAAATAAATCATGGCATCTTTTACAATCCCGCTTTCAGGCTTAAGCCTGTAGCTTAGCTGAATATTTTTCAACCGAATGAAAGATGCATCACTAATAGCCGCCGTACTGTTTTTAAAGAAGGTTTGCAGAGTGGTTTTCTGAGGGTCAGCTCCTGAAGTATAAGGCATATAGCTTCCGCCCGGGTTGTCCTGAGACCATACATCCAATAGCTCTACAGGCTGGTTATTCATCGTTCCCGGAGTTGGCATATAGTTGTGGTAATTCCAGTTCCTTTGCTTAACAAACTGCAATAAAAAGGAAAATGTCCAGTTCTTATATTGAAGCTGATTTTGTAATCCTCCAAAATACCGGACCCCTACTCTTTCGACCATCTGGTTATCATCCGGTGAAGTGATTTTCCCGTCACCGTTAAAATCTTTAAAGCGGTAAAGCCCCGTTCCCGGGTCTATTCCTTCATATTGGTAAACCTTGACAATAGATACCGGATAACCTATGACATATTGATTGGCATAGGTTGAACCTTGCAGCCCCGGAAAAGAAACGAGCTTGCTGGTCGGAATGCTGATGTTAAAGCTGGTATTCCATTTGAAATGAGAAGTTCTCACCGGAAAAGCACTGAGGTCAAATTCAAATCCCTTGTTTTCAACCGTTGCCGGAAGATTGGCCTGAATGGAGCTGAAACCTGTCGTTCCGGGCAGGGGAACCCCTACCAGCTGATTGGAAGAGCGGTTCCTGTACAATGCTGCCGAAAGGTTGATGCGGTCTTTCAGGAAGCCTAATTCTATGGCAGCTTCAAGCTTTACCGTTTTCTCCCAGCTGAAAAGCGGGTTGTATAACCGTGAAGGGTTCAGGGCGGTAATCCCACCATAGCCTGTCCCGGAAACGGTATAAGTGTCTAAATATTGGTAATCACCAATCTTATCACTTCCTGTAGTCCCGACACTGCTCCTGAACTTTCCATAGCTCAGCCATTGAGCTTCCTTAAGGAAGTGTTCGTTAGAGAACAGCCATGCTGCGCCTACCGCCCCGAAATTGGCAAATCGTTTTTGCGGACCAAACCTGCTCGAACCATCCCTCCTTCCGGTGATATTGAGAATATACTTATGCTTATATTGATAGTTGATACGCCCGAATAAAGCGGCATACCTGTACTCATTGTCTGCTTCGGTAATAATTTTGGTTTTTGCAGCGCCTATATTGTGGATCAGGGCATTGCTTTCAAACCCGTATCCCTGGTTCTGGGACTGGTAGCCGGAATCCTGCTGGAAGGTTCCCCCGGCAAGCACATCAACCTGATGGTCTCCAAAGGTATGCTTCCAGCCAAGTTGCGGTTCAATAATATACGAGAAATATTGGCGTCTGTTTCTTAAGGCTGAAGAAGTAGCGCTGGTTAAGCCGTAGGATGGATTGTACATCGTATGGGGCAGCAGGGAATATTCTTCAAAAGCACGGTAATTAATCCCACCATTAAGCTTAACCGATATTCCTTTATAGGCTTCATAGCTCATATTGACATTGTAAGTGAACTGCTTGCTATCGTTAGAGTACGTGCTTACAAACGGTGCAATGGGATTATCAAAGGTGTTGTTTTCCCAGTTGACACTGCCATTTGCGGTATATAATGCCGGAGCATTCGGGCTAAGGAATATTGATTTGTTGGTGATCTCCTGGTTCAGTATATTATTAGTCTGGAAGGAAATCAGGTTGGATAGGTTAGCGGTAAATTTCCGGTCTTTGGACTGGTGGGAAATACTGCTGGTAATATTGTTGGTCTTATATCTGAATGATGCCGGAAATACTGTGGTCTGCTCCTGATGGCTGCCGCTTATCAGAAAAGAAGTCCCTTCGCTTCCGCCGCTGACGGAAACCTGTGTGCTTACTGTTTCAGCGGTATTGCCGATGAGTGCTTTCTGCCAGTCGGTGTACCGCGACTGGTTCCAGGCTCCATTGACATCATAAGCCGTAGCAGGATAGGTAGTAATCCCGTCATTGGCATAAGCTTCCTTACGCATGCTGATATATTCCTCCGTATTCATCATCTTCATTTTGGAAGCGGCCCGGCTCAGGGCATAGCTGGTATTTATGCTGAGCTGTGTTCTTCCTTTTTTCCCTTTTTTAGTGGTGATAAGAACAACGCCATTGGCTCCACGGGAACCGTAAATAGCCGTAGCATCGGCGTCTTTCAGGATCTCGATATTTTCTATATCATTGGGATTGATGCTGTTTAGCGGGCTGATGGAAGAATAGGGCATAATGCTGCTGGAATACCGGGATGGGTTTTCCGAGCTGATCACGACTCCATCTACAATATACATCGGATCATTTCCTTCCCTTCTAAGGCTGTTTTTACCCCGGATCTGGATATCAAAGCCACCACCGGGAACACCGGAATTCTGGGTGATATTGACACCAGAAACTCTGCCCTGTACGGCAGAAAGTACATTAGATACAGGCTGGTTTTCGATGTCTTTCGCAGAAACTTTTGCTATGCTTCCGGTAAACTCCCTATCTTTGACTTTATAGTATCCGGCATTAAGCACAACTTCCTCAATGCTGCTTACTTTTTCCGAAAGGGGCTTATTTGAAGGGGATAAGGTATCGGTCTTTTTCCTGAGTACGGTAGCTTCAGGGGTATTCTTTCGGGAAATAGTATCAGAATTGCTCTGTACCTGTGCATGAAAAGAAGCGCCCGCTACCGTCAGCATAAGGACACATGAAATGCCCCCTATGCTGGTATAGGATTTTTTCATAAATTTGTTGGGTTTAATAAACTTATTATAACTAACTGCTCTTTCCTGCCAAGCGGTCAACTTTAAAGGAAAGGGCTTTTTTATTTCTCTTGTTCTGTAACAAAAAGATAATTAAGTATCATTATAATAGGTGCTGCTTATTTTCATTTGATAGTCTTTTATGGTTACATTGTGTTTTTAATATTGTTTAGGAGGAAGTTTGGGAGATTACAAAACCTCCATCCTAAACATCATAAAGAATTAATCTGAATGAAATTAACCTCGAGTGTGAACTGTAAAGCCCCAATGGTTGCGCCGCCATTGTATCCTATCTAATCTTTATAGTAAAAGCAGCTTAGAGAAATGTAGAGAAGGCAAACATCATTAAAAAAAACAGCGTGGAACTCTACCTACCGTATCAGAGGTACTGGCATACCCTTTACCACGAATAAGAGAGCCCACGCCTAAAACGTGAGCAATCTGCTTATTGTCTTGTGGTAAAATGAAAAGTGCCAGTTTTCTGATACAAGATTCTAAGCGAATAGCTTCTAATATTTTTTGAAGTTTCGCAAAATTACAATTAAGTAACTTCTTTTACAAAGATAAGAAAAAATATTTTGGTATACAAAACTATACCAAAATATTTTTCATTATGTGCTTAATTGCATTTATGATTAAAGAAAGTGAAAAAATTATAATTATAAAAACCGCGATTACTCTGCGTAAAATGCTTAGTAACAATAAGAGTTCCTCAGCGAAATCGGATGGTAGTGTGGACATAGTCAATAGTTATGATAAAATAGCTGCAAACTCTAATTCAGAACTGACCAAAGCCACAGTAAATGGTGCTTTTAGCGGAAAGAAAAGGTCAACGATGGCAACTATTGTTCTTATTGTTGAGTCAATGGGTTATACAATGATTGATTTTGCTGAAATTTATGATAAGCTTTCAGCAATAGATGTTAATAAATTCAAAGAAGAAATACTTAAAAGAAATTAATATACTCCATATTTTAGATTTCAACCATTCTGTTATTTGTTCAATCGATAAAATAGGCTGCGAGCAATTTATAGTAATATTGATAAAAGAATTAAAACGCAAATTTGACATCAATTCTTATTGAAGAAT
>NZ_JALAHD010000086.1 GCF_022712095.1 Chryseobacterium sp.
GATAATGAAACCCAAAAGGCTGACAATTAAAAGAATATTCATTTTGGATTTAATTCCCTTTAAGAATAACCAGTTTTTAATATAGTCTAATTGTGAAAAATTTTTAATCTGTTCATAAGAATATTGCATGTCGTAAGTTTTTCGAATTGCATATTCGGATGAAGTTTTTAATATTTCGGGATTAGGTTGCCAGTTGAAATCAAAACTGCCAATAGCGACAGGGAAAATAGGGTAACCAAAAACCCAAAAGTTTTTTAAGAAAAATAAAAGAAGAAGCCCAAATCCTAATAAGTATCCTTTGGGTGGAGATTTTATAATAAAAACCGAATATAGAAAACTTACTAAAGGAAGCCATATCATAGTCGGTTTTATAATAAACACAAAAATGGAAAAAGCAAACAGAATAGAAGTTTTAGTATTTCCTGATAGTATTTCATTAAGTATGACCAAAGAAAAAATAAAAACAGGAAGATCCGGACTGGGCGATTGAGCAAATAAGAGCATCACCGGAAGGAAACACAAATGAATCCACTGACGCTTTTCTACAATATATAAGCTGTAAATAATAAGTAAAATGGTATTAATCCTTAAAAACGGATCAATAAGATGAGAAAAGCCTGCCTGAAATATGTGCCATACAGACATTTGTCCTAAAATCAAATCTAAATTGGAAATTCCTTTAACCAGGCCATGCTCGCTGATCCATTTGATACTCGGTACATAATATCCGAAATGGTCAAGAATGAAAGGGTAGAATGTACCACAAAATAAGATAATTAGTCCTGTGTAGAGAACAAGTAGCTTGTTTGTTTTGAGAAGGTTATATAAATTATAGTACTGCTTATCCTTTATGAAATAGAAGATTCCAGCCAAAATGGTTAAGATTTCAATAGACAAATTTAAAGGAATCCAAAAAGCAAGAATTGTCCATAGAGTACTTAGTCCTAGTATTCCTGAGAAAAGTATTCCTGAAACTCCATGGAATAAGGAGCCTGTTATTTTTTCTGTAATCTTTCCCCATCCTAATAGAGTGGGGATAATGACGATCACTGAAACAAGAATTGATATCATAAAAAAAGATTGCCTAAAATTAAGCAATCTTTTATTCTTTTTAGATATAATTACTATTTGGGTTGGACCCTGCCATCCTTTCTATCCTGAGACCTCCCTATGGTATAACCTGTAGCACCCCCTGCAATTCCCCCAATAACGGCTCCAAGTCCTCGGTTTTTTCTACTGATGATAGCCCCTGCAGCTGCACCTCCTACTGTACCTATGATTGTTCCTTTAGCTGCTTTACTCATTCCTTTTTTCTGAGTGGTACCCTGAGATGAAGAAGAGTTGCTTGCATAGGAAGTACTACCTGAATTATGAGAAGAAGTATCCCGGTCCCTGTAAATAGTTCTTGTTGTACTTTTATTCTGAGCGTTACTGGCAGATGCTACTTTTGCTTTCTGCTCTATACTATCGGTTTTCTTTTGTATTTCATAAGCCATTTTTTCTTTTTCAATCGCCAGCTTTTGTTTTTCTATTTCCAGCTGTCTAGATTGAAAATCTAATTTCTGTTGTTCCAGAGATTTTTCAGAAAGCTGATCATTTTTTTTACAGGCATTTAACAATACAACCGACAATAAACCTGTTATTACTATATTCTTCATAACTCAAATTTTTAGTATCTATTCACTTCAGAGAAGCGTGTGATGTTATATTTTCAATAATAAAGCCAAGCTAATGTTAATCAATGTTAAAAAAATAAAAACCTACTTGCTCTTTTTTAGAGTTATAAAATTAGTTTTATTAAAAATAGGTGATAAATATCAGATTATTAGAACTATAAATAAAAGTAAGAGGCATAGGATTTGCTTTTTTATATATAATATAATCTTCAAAAAAATTTATTATCGATTTCCCTCAGTGTAACTGGGGGATTTTTTTATTATTAATACAAAATAATAGCAGATTGCAATGGGCTTTGTGGTTTTATGGGTTTTTGTGTGGTGTACGGGATGTTTTATATGCTTTATGAGTGGATGTGAGTATTTTTTTAAAAAAAATAAATTAGGTAGATGGTGCTGTAGCAATACTTAATTAAAGTAAAGTGTACTATATTGTATTTATATTTTTTATTAAATATTCATATGAGATTAATCTTATATTTTGTATTTTATTTTGCTTTTATGCATTATTTTATTTCTACCACATATTGTCGTATATTTGAGATGAAAAAATAATTTTTTTTTCATCATTTGTGTTTTATAGCCTCCTTCATTAGGAGGCTTTTTGTTTTAATTCACTTTTGTGAAACTTTTTTTAATCTGATTTATTTGCATATAAAAAAGGGCTGTGACTCATAGAGTCAACAGCCCTTTTCACTTTTAAATGTGAAGACTTATTGTATTAATTAGTGAGGATTAATACCTGCGATTGCAGCTTTTCTAATCGCCCATGCTACAGAGTTCATCTCTAAGATAGCGTTATAAACATATTGTGGAGTATATCCGTAATATTTTGTTTTTGGGACGCCTGAACTATAAATAGATGGCCAACCTCTCTGATCTGTAGAAGATGCTGTAGAAGCTACTGAATCACCAAAGTAAACGAAATTTTTACTGTTATTGTACCATACTATGGAATATTCAGGGTCTACTGTAGGTTTTCCGGCAGAATTAGCTGCCGAAGCTATTTGAGTAGAATTCGGAGGCAATTGGGTTGTAATTACAGATCCTGTAGAGCCGTTATCTTCTCCCCAATATTTACCTGCGGTATTTCCGAAAGGTCCGTTGATGATTTCATCATCCGGAAGGTTATTGATAGGATAGGCATTGTCGTCTCCTTGAGTTCCTGCAATTTGGTTTTGCGCGGTGTTCAATCCAAATATACCATTCAGCATAATGTTTGCCTGGGTATAATTACTATCTGTTGTGCCGTAGATCAGAACGCCTCCATTATTCACATAGTTATTTAATTCACTTGATAATTGAGTGGTAGGAGCTGCTCCGTAGGAGAAATACAGGATGATGTCCGGTTTAGCCATAGAAGTATTTGTAAGGTTACTTACTGCTGTGGCTGGCGAGGTAGTACTCCATAATTGAGTTAAGCTTACAATTTTTACTGTTCCTGAAGGTCCGAAATTGGTAGAAGAACTAAGTGCTTGAGATCTTTGCGGTGAAGCCCATGAATAGTCACCTGTTCCGATGATAGCATAGGTCATGGGAGGGAGTGTCACAGATACTACTGCTGTACAGGTTGCCTGCCCTCCAATGGTGTTGGATGTCACATCAATATTGAAATTACTGTTTGTTGTAGGAGTTCCGCTACCGACTAAAGTGACCGGAAATGTCCCTGTAGAAGTAAATGTCCCTGCTGCTGCGAAAGAAATACCATTTACTACAGGAGTGGAAATATGGTAAGATCCCACAGTACTTACAGTTACGTTTACGGTGATTACGTTAGTGCTTGTTAATGCAGTTCCTTTGATGTAAGTACCGTTCACCATGATAGAGGCACAGTTTAATGAATAAGCTGCTACGTTAGTGTTTACTGTTACCTGAGTTGTACAAGTTTCGGTAGATCCTGAAGATGTAATAGTGAAATCATCCACCTGAGCATTTACCGGAATACCTTGTCCGTATAATTTTACGGTCTGTATTCCTGTAGCAGTAAATACACCTTGTCCTACGAAAGAATATCCATTATCATTATTAGGAGTGGCGATAATTGTATAGGATCCTGGTTTAGTTACGTTTACAATCTGAACGGAAATGTAGTTGCTTTCAGTAAGTGCGGATTGTTTAATATAGGTTCCATTTACCTGAAGGTTGTCACCACAATCAAAAGTGAATTTGGCATTTCCCATATTGCCACATACGCTTTTCCATTCACCCTCTTCATTATTCCAGTAGTTGTAGCAATCTTCTGAGGTATTGTAGATCATTAAGCTGTTTTCTGTATCGCCGGGAGCTATAGCATTTCTTTCCGTTTCGGTAAGACGGGGGAGTATTACTCCTTTGCTTTGTACTGCATCAGTAATTTTGTTTCTTTCTGAAACGTGTAATAGTGTTTTAGGGTTAGGGGTTTCTGTATTTATTCCGACCTGTGAAAAAGAATAGGACGTCAATAATACAGTCATTAAGACCATTAAAATTTTTTTCATCTTATAGATTTTTGTTATGTAATAAATTATTTGTTGATTTTAATTATTGAGGTTTTTCGAGGGGGACCCCGCCAGTCTGAGGTTTCAATTTTTTCCATCTATCCATATTTTGGGTATTATTGGGAACTTGTTTGTGTATATTTGTGTTTTAGTTTATATTATTTGTGTTTTTAGTGTTTATATTTTATTTTTTTGTCATTTTTGTTATTTTATGGTTTATAAAGTTGTATATTTGCAA
>NZ_JALAHD010000087.1 GCF_022712095.1 Chryseobacterium sp.
GTCATATTACAGTGTGGATCAAAAATTATTCCTTAATTATGATAATTTAAGAATTGAAATTCCCTTTCGATATATAAACTACTTTTTTAGTATCAAAGAACTCTTCCTCAAAATAATTCTTAAGATTAAATATTTCACATTTAATTCCTGCTAATTCTTCAGCCAAATCACCTCCTTTCAGATACAATATACCATTATGTTTTGGATTAAACTGTTCTTTCTCAAACTTACCCTTCAGCCATCTTAAGAACTCCGGCATCTGAGTAACAGCTCTGCTTACAACAAAATGAAATTTATCTTTCAGTTTTTCCGCTCTTCCATGAATGGCTTTTACATTCGTTAATCCTACTCCTTCCGCAACTGCATTTACAACGTTTATTTTTTTACCGATAGAATCAATTAATGTAAATTCAACTTCCGGAAATAAAATAGCTAAAGGAACCCCTGGAAAACCACCTCCCGTCCCAATATCAAGAACTTTAGTTCCGGGGGCAAATTCCATTACCTTTGCGACTCCCAAAGAATGCAGAATGTGTTTTTCATATAACGATTCCATATCCTTGCGGGAAATTACATTGATCTTTTCATTCCACTCATTATACAGTTCTTCAAGTTTAGAAAACTGTTCAATCTGCTTTTCTGTAAGATCAGGAAAGTATTTTATAAGTAACGCTGTAGACATATTGATTATTATGAATAGCAAAAATAAGTTTTATTTCAGACTTTCTTCTCATTAAGTTTTATTATATATTTGTTTAAGATACAAATTGAACACATGGATAAACTTTCGAAAAGAGTAAAAAGATTAGGCTATTCTCAAACTTTTGTGATGTCTAACAAAGCCAGAGAGATGAAGGCTAAAGGAATAAATGTAATAAGTCTGACGCTTGGGGAACCTGATTTTGATGTTCCTGATAATATCAAACAGGCCGCATTTGATGCAATCAATGAAAACTATAGTCATTACTCTCCTGTTCCTGGTTTTTTAGAGCTTCGTGAAGCCATATCAAACAAACTGAAAAGAGATAATAATTTAGATTTTAAACCTACACAGATTTGTGTATCCAACGGTGCAAAACAAGCGATAATCAATGTATTGGCTGCTATTATAGATGATGAAGATGAAGTTTTATTGCCTGCACCTTATTGGGTAAGTTACGATGAAATGGTAAAAATGATGGGGGGAAATTCTGTTATACTTCCGACTTCATTCGTTACAGATTTTAAAATTACCGCTGAACAATTGGAAGCAGCAATCACTGATAAAACAAAAGCTATTCTTTTCAGCTCTCCATGTAATCCATCAGGAGGATATTACACTTACGATGAACTTAAGTCTATAGCTGCAGTATTAGCTAAATATCCTAAAATCACTATTATTTCTGATGAAATTTACGAATTTATCAACTATGAAACTAAAACAACTTCAATAGCACAATTTCCTGAAGTGCGTGAGCAAACTGCAATTATCAATGGGGTTTCAAAAGCTTATGCCATGACAGGATGGAGAATTGGTTATTCGGCTTGCCCCGAGTGGTTAGCTAAAGCCTGTGAAAAAGTTCAGGGACAAATGACCAGCGGTGCCAATACTGTAGCTCAAAGAGCTTCTATCACAGCTTTAAATACTGATCCTTCCGAATACAAATATATGATTGATGCTTTTAAAGAAAGAAGAGATATAGTATATGATCTTATGAAAGAAATCCCGGGATTTAAAGTAGTATTGCCTAAAGCTGCTTTCTATTTCTTCCCTGATGTTTCCTACTATATCGGTAAAACTCTAAACGGTACGGAAATAAAGGATTCGGATGATTTCGCCATGTTCCTTCTTGAAAATGCACAGGTAGGATGTGTTGGAGGCGTATCATTTGGAAGCCCGGAATGCATCAGATTTTCATATGCTGCTTCAGAAGAAGAATTGAGAGAAGCTATGAAAAGAATTAAAGAATTATTGGAAAAATTCTAATATCATTTTTTCATATATCACAAATTAGTGTTTAATATAAAAATTAAAAACAGTAACTGATAAATGAAGTTAAAATCCTTCATATCAAAGAAGTATTCAGTGATTAAATTATAGAAAAAGCTCTGATTTTCAGGGCTTTTTTCATTGATTTCGCATTAAAAATATTAATAGATTATATCAATTAATAAACAATTGTTTAATAGACCATTTAGCGTACCTTTGTAAGAGAAAAATTAACAAAAAAATATAATTATGTCTTTAGTAGGAAAAAAATTCCCGAACGTAACGATCGACGCAATGTCAGAAATGGGTGATGATCTTAGAATCAACATCTTTGAAGAAGCAACTAAAAATCAACAGAAGATTGTTTTATTCTGGTATCCAAAGGACTTTACTTTTGTTTGCCCTACAGAACTTCACGCTTTCCAGGAAGCTCTAGGAGAATTCGAAAAAAGAAATACGAAAGTAATTGGTGCATCATGTGATACTAATGAGGTACATTTTGCATGGTTAAACACCCCAAAAGATAACGGAGGTATTGAAGGAGTGACTTATCCTATCTTAGCTGATACACATAGACAATTAGCTAATCTTTTAGGAATTGTAGATCAGGATTTTGAGTATGATGAGGAAGGAAATGAAAACTTCACCGGATCTAATGTAACTTACAGAGCTACCTACCTGATTGATGAAACAGGAAAAATCTTCCATGAATCAGTAAACGATATGCCTCTTGGAAGAAACGTAAAAGAATATATCAGACTGATTGACGCTTATACTCACGTTCAAAAACACGGAGAAGTTTGTCCTGCAAACTGGGAAGAAGGAAAAGACGCTATGAAAGCTGACAGAAATTCAACCGCTGACTATTTAGCTAAGCACTAAAATATACTGGTAAGGGGTTTGAATTTTTCAAGCCTCTTATTCTTTAAAGTTTACGATTAAAATATTTTATAAAAAACACAAACCTTTTTGATTTCAATATCATAAGCTCTGAAATATTTTATCGCATTCATTATAACACAAATTATTTTCTTAAATTTAAACGTTTTTAAAATGTATACAGAATTAACTGAAGATACACTACAGAATATTGTAAATGATAATGAAAAAGTAGTAGTACAGTATGGAGCTTCATGGTGTGGTAACTGCCGAATCATGAAACCTAAATTTAAAAAACTGGCATCAGAAAATGAAGAGATACCATTTCTTTACGTAGATGCTGAGAAGCTGCCAGAAAGTAGAAAACTAGCTAAAGTGGATAACCTTCCAACTTTTGCAATTTTCAAAAATGGTGAGTTAGTGAATCAGGTTCAGTCTAATCAGGCTGAAAGTTTAAATAACCTTTTTAATGAATTGAAATAATGAAGTTACCGGTTATAAGACAGTTTTATCAGAATCAGTCTCCTGAAAACCTTGAAAAAACATTAGAAGTATTAGAAAGCTTCTGCGAATTCAGAGGAACAAGCGATGAAGATCTTAATGTAGCAGGAGAATTAATCACTAATATTTGCGGGGCCTTAGAAGTCCACTCGAATGTCCAAAATGGAATGAGTGAAAAAGATGCTCTTAACAGTTTCGCTCAGAAAGTTCTGGGATCGATTGACAAATAAATAAGAAGCACTATGTAACAATGTTATATAGTGCTTTTAATAATATTTCTACCGTTAATTTTCAGTAGCGATTATACCTACAATACATTCCCGCTCCCTAAACAAACTACTACCAATCCCGGAATCAGTAATAGTATAATACAATAAAAAACCCGATGATTGATCATCAGGTTTTTATTTATAATTTTCAGCTAAACTAATTAACTTCTTCTACTCATAAGGATTCTAAGAATATACCAGAATAGTAGCATGATAGAAGCAAAAAGCTGAAGTGAAGCTCCTACATATTGTTCCGTACCATATACATTCTTAAGCTTACTTGTTTCATATAAGATACTTGCTGAAGCCAAAATAACCATTCCTACGGAAAACCAAAGCCCCAAATTAAATCCGAAGATCATTCCAGCTACAATTAATCCTAAGGAAAGAAAACCACCAATAATAATGATATTTCTTAAAAAAGAAAAATCTTTTTTAGAAGTAAAAGCGACAGCAGATAACCCGGCAAACATAGCAATTGTAAGCATAGCAGCCTGAAAAATTACTGTTCCTCCTGCAGTAGCCACGGCCATATAAATAAGAGGTAAAAAGATAATCGCCTCTAATAAAACATAAAAAGCCAATCCCATATACTGAGTAGATTTACTTTGTGACAAAGACCATTTACTTGCCATCATAGAAGCCACCCAGAATATTCCAATAACCAGTAACCAGCTGTATTTTTGTCCTACCATTAAACCAATAAGTTCAGGTGGAACTGTTTGTAGCAATAAAGTTTCCACACCTATAAAAGCAAGAATGGATAAAGCAACATGCAAATAAGTTTTTTTGTAAAAATTAGCTTTCTCTATTTCCAAAGATTGAGCAACTAAAACATCTGTATTCATTAAATATTTTTTGGTCTATAAAGATAATAAAAATTTAATTAAATCACTTCCAGAAACTTCATCGTATCCACATTATCCGCATAGGTACTTAATCCCGGATTTTGAGCTTCTCCAAGACCTACAGAATCAAAATCAAGATCTTTTTTAGCCACAATACATTGTATACTCTCTTCATTTTCTCTGATAAAGTCTTTAACTTCATCCAGAGAAGAATATCTGCTGAAATTAATCACAGAAAGCGGACTGAATAGTTTATCATCCTCTTTGAGCATCACAAAATTGTTATCCCAGAACTTTTCCTGATTAAGCAAATAAACCGCCCTGTTATAATCATAGTTGTTAGCATACTTATGATGATGAATAATATCTTTAAAGTCTAAGAAGTTTTCAAACAACCTGTCAAGAAGAAAGTCCTGAGGTATGAAAATTCTCGTTACATTTCTGCATCCTAATCCGAAGTATTGAAAAATATCCTTAGCAAGAAGTCTTAATTCTTCATCTGTTTCATCCCCTTTCAGAACCGCCACAGAGGTTCTGTTTTTACGGATAATACTCATATGATCTTTAAAATAATACTCAAGATATCTGGCTGTATTATTACTTCCTGTAGCAATGACTGCATCAAAATCCTCCAACTTTTCTACCATTTCATAGCTGACTCTGTCCTTTGAAAATTCCTTCCATTTTTTTAGTAAAAAGGGAAGCATATATTTATCCTTTGAGGAAAGTTTTATTACAGGAATATGATTACTTAAAATCACCGAAATTACATCATGAAAGCCCACCAAAGGAATATTCCCTGCCAATATAAGCCCTACTTTTTTGGAAGTCCCGGAAGGTGAATAGTTTCCCAGCCAGTCTCTAATGTTGGAATCTGTAATCAACCCGGCCCATTGCCGCAATGCAAACTTCTGATTATCAACAGTAAACCAAGGATTTTCTATTTCTGATTTTTTCAGTAATATTTCAAATTCAACATCACTTTCATTAAAATCTTTTGAATCCTTTTTTAAAAACTCATTAATATAATTACCTAATTGTGTAAGTCCTGAAATTTTATTTTCGATATCCATAATTACTTTAAAATTGGGGAATATTTTGTAATTTTGTGCAAATTTAAAAAAAATTAGCGATGGCTATTAAAATAACTGATGAATGTATTAATTGCGGAGCCTGCGAACCAGAATGCCCAAATAATGCAATATATGAAGGAGCTGTAGATTGGAAAGCATCCGATGGTACTGAGCTCAAAGGGACTGTGACACTTCCTTCCGGATTAACGGTAAATGCCGATGCTCCGCAGGAACCTGTAAGTGATGATGTTTATTTTATTGTTACAGATAAATGTACGGAATGTAAAGGATTTCACGAAGAGCCTCAATGTGCAGCAGTTTGTCCGGTAGATTGCTGTATTCCTGATGAAGATCACGTAGAGACCGAAGAAGCTCTGCTTAATAAAAAAGCATTCTTACACGGTGAATAAATAACTCCGTCTCATTGTGTATGAGGCGGTTTTTTGATCTTGTTATTAAAGAACTTATCCCAATTGAAATAAATCCGCAAGTTCAGAAATACTTGCTAATAAAAAATAAAAAATGAGTAAAAAGCACAATTTCAGCGCAGGACCATGTATTTTACCTCAGGAGGTATTTCAGCAATCAGCAGATGCTATTTTAGATTTTAACGGAATCGGACTATCCATTCTTGAAATTTCTCACAGAAGCAAAGATTTTGTTGCTGTAATGGACGAAGCCCGTGCCATTGTAAAAAGATTAATGAATCTGGGTGATGAATATGAAGTTTTATATCTAGGAGGTGGTGCCAGCTTACAATTTGCTATGGTTCCTTATAACCTGATGAAAGTAGGAGGTAAAGCTGCTTATTTAGATACAGGAACATGGGCAGCAGGAGCTATTAAAGAAGCTAAAAAATTAGGAACGGTAGATGTTGTTGCTTCTTCAAAAGAAGACAACTATTCTTATATTCCAAAAGATTATAA
Organism: Chryseobacterium sp.; assembly: GCF_022712095.1. Classification (GTDB taxonomy): domain Bacteria; phylum Bacteroidota; class Bacteroidia; order Flavobacteriales; family Weeksellaceae; genus Chryseobacterium. Next base: position 6,466 of record NZ_JALAHD010000087.1, read on the forward strand.
AGTAACTTCTGATTATGACTATTTTCACTGTACTTCCAATAATACTATTTATGGAACTCAGATGAAGTCTTTTCCGAAAGTAGATACACTTATGGTGTGTGATATGAGTTCTGATATTTTCTCAAGACAACTGGATTTTTCTCAATTTGATCTTATCTATGCAGGAGCTCAGAAAAACATGGGACCTGCCGGAGTTACCCTTGTTGTTGTAAAAAAAGATATTCTTGGAAAGACAGGTAGGGATAATATGCTTTCTTATTTAGATTATTCCCAACATATTAGCAAAGAATCGATGTACAATACTCCACCGGTATTTCCTGTATATGCTTCCTTGTTAACATTACAACATCTTGAGAAGAACGGAGGCATAGCTGCAGCAGAAAAAAGAAATGAAGCAAAGGCAAAACTTCTGTATGATGAAATTGATAACAATCCATTATTTGAAACTTTCTGTGTAAAAGAAGACCGTTCTTTAATGAATGTTTCATTCAGATTATTAGATGAAAGCAAAAAAGAAGAATTTGATAATGCCTGGAAAGCTGCCGGAATTAACGGACTGAACGGACACAGAAGCTTAGGAGGTTACAGAGCCAGCTTATACAATGCTTTACCTATTGAAAGTGTACAGGTATTAGTAGATGTTATGAAATCCATAAAATAACTATATTAGGCAACTCAAAATTGTAAAAAAAGATTATAGACAGGCTTATCACTGTTAAAATAATTCAATCTTCTACATTTTAAATAAGAAAATATGAAAGTCTTAGCTAACGACGGAATTTCCAAAGCAGGAGAACAAGCATTAAAAAATGCAGGAATTGAAATCCTGGACAATCGTGTTGCTCAAGAGCACATTATCAATTTCATCAATGAGAATGACGTAAATGTTCTTCTTGTGAGAAGTGCCACAAAAGTGAGAAAAGACATTATTGATGCCTGCCCTAGCCTTAAAATTATTGGAAGAGGTGGCGTTGGTATGGATAATATTGATGTTGAATATGCCATTGATAAGGGAATGTATGTTATCAACACTCCAAATGCATCTTCCAAATCGGTAGCAGAAATGGTTTTTGCCCATTTCTTCTCTTTAGCCAGATTTCTTCATGAGTCCAATAGACTAATGCCTTTGGAAGGTGACACCCAATTCAATATTTTGAAAAAATCTTTCGGGAATGCATATGAACTTTCAGGAAAAAATTTGGGTGTTATAGGATTTGGAGGAATAGGAAAAGAAGTCATCAAAATAGGAATTGCTTTGGGGATGAAAGTAAAAGTACTTACCCGAAAACCCAAAACAGAAACTCTTACCTTACACTTTTTCGACGGGCAATCCGTAAATTTTGAGATTACTTCTACAAATGATACAGATGCTTTCCTTAAGGACACTGATTTTATCAGTATCAACACCCCTAAAACTACTGAATACATTATAGATACCGAACAATTCGAAAAGATGAAAGATGGTGTTTATATTGTCAATACGGCAAGAGGTGGCGTAATCAACGAAGTAGCCTTATTGAACTTTATCGAATCAGGTAAAGTAGCGGGTGCTGCTTTGGATGTTTTCGAAAGTGAGCCCAACCCAGAACTTCCTTTACTCATGAACCCTTCGCTTTCACTTTCACCACATCTCGGTGGAAATACTATCGATGCTCAGGAAAAAATCGGAGTAGAGCTCGCAGAACAAATTATTAAGATAAAAAACGAACTATAAAATAAACTATGCCTGTTTTTAAACCTTTTCGCGGAATAAGACCTCATAAAGACTATGAGCATGTGTTTCCCACTCACCCTCTTGACAATTTCAGCCAGGAGGAGATTGCGGAAAAAGCTCAAGTAGAAAACACTTACATCAACATGATCAAGCCTTATGTCGTAAGTAAATCAAAAGACATAGACCGGAATCTCAGAAAAATACGCTCTACATTTGAAGAGCTGCTGGACGATCATAAGTTAGTTCAGGACAATTCCGCCTATTATCTTTATGAACAGATATACCCCAACAAACAGGTTTTTAGAGGACTTCTCGGTTTAGCAAGCATTGAGGATTTCTGGAATGGAAAAATTAAAAGACATGAAAGTACCATTCCTCAGAAAAAAGAAAAACTGGCTCATTATCTTGAAAAAGTAAATATACAGGCAGAGCCGGTACTCCTCACCTATCCTTCCAACTCTAAAATCGAATTGCTGATGAATCATGAAGAAAAAAATGTTCCTATTTTCAACCATCAGGATTCAAAAGGTATCAGACATAAGATCTGGAGGATAGATAACCGTTTAAAACTCCAGCAGTTTAAAGAAGTGATTGATCAGATAGATTCATTTTATATTGCGGACGGACACCACAGAATTGGATCCACAGCGCTTAATGCAAAACATCAGAAGGATAAAAATAAAAGACACAACGGAACAGAAGCTTACAATTTTGTATATAGTTTTATTGTGTCTAATCAATCGATTAAAATTCATGATTATAACAGAATTGTACATGACCTGAATGGAATGTCAAATGAAGAATTCCTGAAAAAGATTGAAAAGTATTTCCTTATTCACGAAAAAGGAGAAACTCCATACTATCCATCACAGAAATTCCATATTTCAATGTATCTGGATGGTATCTTCTATTCTCTTCACGTAAAGCATGATCTCCGTTCTCTGGAAATGTCTCTCGATAATCTGGATCATCATCTTTTAGATAAATATATCTTTAAAAATATTTTGAATATCAATGACTCCGATAGTTCAGATGAGATCTCCTATGTAAAAGGAAGTTCCAATATAGAAGGGATCAAACTTCTCAAGGAAAAGATAGATAATGGAGAAGGTAAAGTAGGCTTTGGAGTGTATCCTGTAAGTTTCAATGATATGATTAAAATATCTGATGAAAAATTGATTATGCCACCAAAATGTACATTAATTGAACCAAAATTAGTTACAGCATTGCTAATGTACGATATGAAACCTTAGATTATTCTTATTTTTTCCCTATTTTTATGGGCGGAAAAGAAATGGTAATCAACAATGAAAAATATATTCATCATAATACTTCCACTCTTTTTGAGTGGATTTTTATTTTCACAAAATAAGAACCATAAAAAACCACAAAAAAAAGCAGTTCCGGTAGCCAAATTCAATTATCATGATGAATTCAAGAAAATTTCTGATGAAATTCTTTCCAATGGTACTGCGTATGAAAACCTTGCCGAGCTCACCAAAAAAATAGGCCCGCGCTTCAGTGCCACATCAGGATATGATAAAGCCACAGAATGGGCGGAAAAAAAGCTTCAGGAAGCTGGTGCAGAGAATATATGGAAGCAAAAAGTAAAAGTTCCTGTGTGGATTCGCGGTAAAGAATCCCTCCAGATTCAGGCAGGAAACGGAGAATGGAAAAACATCAGAATTCTTTCTTTCGGAAACTCTGAAGGAACTAAAGGTAAGGATATGATCGCTGATATTATATTGGTTAATAATTTTTCCGAACTCAATGCACTTACTTCAGCCCAGCTTAAAGATAAAATTGTTTTTGTTAACTATCCTATTGACCCAAAGATTGTTAACACCGTAGACTCTTATCTTATTGCCGCTAAATCAAAACTTATATCTGCATCTGTAATTGGTAAAAGAGGAGCTAAAGGCTTAATTATACGGTCTCTAACTACTGCCAACAATAATATTCCCCATGCTAAAATGATCTATTATGAAGCAGACGATAAAGTGAGAATTCCCGCACTTACCATCGGAGTACAGTCTGCCGATGAGCTCGAAAAATTTCTCAAGAAACAATCAGTTAAGGCCAAACTGAATATGGCAGCCGAATATAAGGGAGAAACAACTAATCACAATATTATCGGAGAAATTCCTGGGAATAAAGACAGTAAAGTAATTGTTTTGGGAGCCCAGCTGGATTCCTGGGATTTTGCAGAAGGAGCTCATGATGACGGTGCCGGAGTCGTGCAATGTCTGGAAGTCCTGAGAACAATTAAATCTTTAGGTATCAATAATAATCATACCATCAGAGTAGTTCTTTATGCCAACAGTGAAAATGGTGGCATGGGAAAAGATACTTATATGGAATATGTAAAAAAGAAGGAAGAAAAACATATTTTTGCTTTAGGATCTGATTCCGGAGGTTATTCACCGAGAGGATTCTCTCTGGATATGTCTCCTCAGCGACGAAGGCTTATCTTTCCTTGGAAAAATTATTTTCTGCCCTATGGGATCTATGACTTTGACCGTACAGATGCCATACAGGATGTCTCACCACTAAAAAGGCTGGATATTCCCTTAGCAGAGCTGGTAGTAGATACACAAAGATATTTCGACTATCATCATTCTTCAGAAGATACTTTTGATAAGGTGAATAAAAGAGAACTTCTTCTGGGAGCTGTAGCCATGACACAAATGATTTTCATGATCGATCAAAACTGGTAAAATGAAAAAGATAATTTACACATCATTATTCCTTCTTGGAATAGCTGTTTCAGGACAGACTAAAGAGGATTCAATCCAATTTAATAAGATTTCCACAGAAGTACTTAATAAAGGAAAAGCTTATACGGAGCTGAGGGATTTAACTAAAAACATAGGACACAGACTCAGTGGCTCACGGGCATATGATAAAGCCGTACAATGGGCAGCCCAGAAACTCACTGAAGCCGGTGCTGATAAAATCTGGCTGCAGGATGTTATGGTTCCTGTTTGGGAACGGGGCCCCGAATCTCTATATATTAAAACTTCTGACGGAAATTGGAAGAGCTTAAAAATGCTCTCTTTAGGAAACTCCGAGGGAACAGGAGGCAAAGACATTTCGGGAGATATTATCATGGTAAAATCAATGGAGGAATACAGCCTTCTTTCTCCTCAGAAAGTAAAAGGGAAAATTATATTTTTCAATTATCCTTTTAGTCAGTCATTTGTTGAAACCTTTAAGGGATATAGTGATGCAGCCAAATACAGAGTTTCTGCAGCTGCCTTAACAGCTGAAAAAGGGGGGAAATTTGCTATTATACGCTCTCTTTCATCTGCATTCGATGATGTTCCCCATACGGGAGGAATGCGATACAAAGAGGGAGTTGAAAAAATCCCTGCCGTAGCAATAGGAAATACAACAGCTGACGAGCTTGAAAGCCTCTTAAAAACACAGACTGTTACTGCAAAACTCAATTCTAATTGTGGAATGAAAGGAGAAAAATTAACCCATTCTGTAATCGGTGAATTGACAGGAAAAAAAGATAAGAATGTTATCGTGGTAAGTGGTCACCTTGATTCCTGGGATGTAGGTGAAGGAGCACATGATGACGGTGCCGGCATTGTACAAAGTATTGAAGTATTGAGAACTTTTAAAAACTTAGGAATACACAATAACCACAGTATAAGAGTCGTTTGTTTTGCCAATGAAGAAAACGGTGTTAAAGGAGGAATTCAATATGGAAAAATGGTTAAAGAAACAGGTGAGAAGCATCTTTTTGCCATAGAGTCGGATGCCGGAGGCTTCACTCCCCGAGGGATTGCTATGGAAATGAGTAAAGAGAAAAGAAATCAAATTAAAAGCTGGGCTCCATTATTCTTTCCTTACGGAGTTTATAACTTTGAAGGACAGTATTCAGGAACAGACATCTACCCTCTTAAAGATATGGGAATCCCTACCGCCGAACTAGTTCCGGATTCACAAAGATATTTTGATATTCATCATACGGAAGAGGATACTTTTGAAAAAGTTAACCGCAGGGAACTTCTTCTGGGAGCTGCTGTAATGGCTCAGTTGATTTATATGATCGACAAGAATTGGTAAATCTTTTATAATTTCTAAACTGTTTTTTAATACTTTATGATCATTAAAAAACAGTTTTATTTTAATTTTCCTATGTCAATAGATTTATATCAGTAAGGATAAATTTACCATCAGATGGAGTTATATTGATACAAGAGGTTCACATTAAACAGATTTTTACAGATCCGCCTTAAGTGTCTCAGTATTTCTAACATATTTATCCATTATTTACAATACTTTTATATATTCTTTCTTATTTAATATAAAAGCGAGAGTCTCCCCATCTCTGTCCACTTTTATTTTAATTGTATTAGACGCACTCTCTACTCTATTAATGTAATAATAACACGCTGACTCTTTATTCAAATTTTCAAAACTCACATCATTAATACTAAGTATAGAATCTCCGATTTTCAAAGGCAACTTTTCATCTTTGAAAACATAAACAATCACGGGTTTTTCATCAATAAAACGGTATCCAAATCCAAAAGACTCTAAACTGGGAGGGCTCGATTTAATTTGCTGTAAATATACCTTATTATTTTTCCAGTCCATGATAAAACTGAAATCTTTAAAAAAACCGTTTCCGATTAAACTGGAATTCCCTGTTGTTATGATCTCATTCGGAAAGCTTTTATTTCCTAAAGTTATTTTATTTACTGTAAATATATATCCTTCTGTAGGTTTTGCTCCTCCAAAAGCCCCTACTGAATTGGTTCCATAAGTTTCTATACTGTTTCCGGACTTCATTTCAGGGCTATACAGTTTATCCTGTATTTTAAGACTCCCTGAAAATCCGGTATCAAAAGTCAAGTTTATTTTTTTACCTGCGATATTAGATTCAACAACCGGAGTTTTCTGCGGCTGTGCATCAAAAGGTATAACTGTATTATAAGAGGTAAGATCAAAGTTGGACAGATCTTTGGTAATCTGAATTGAGTTTTCTGAGTAATTGATTTTCCAGAATACCTTGGCCATTTGGTTCGCTCCAAGAATTCCATCAATTTTAAAGCATCCAAGCTCAGAAATCGTTAAGTCCATCACCATGGCTCCAATATTTCTAAAAACGACCTGATCAACTCTCATTTCCGGCAACTGTGTAAAAATCTGCTGCTGAACACTCTTCTGAGAATCTTTAACTTTTGTTTTATATTTTTTACTCAATTTCAGCTCTTTATAAAGAGTCGTGGAAATAACTGTCGGAGCCCCTGAATCTAAAAGAAAATTATAAAATTTATCATTGATGTTTACCTGAACAAATGCCAGCTCATTAGCATATCTCAAATTAATCTTTTCCACAGGTTTTTTCAATTCCACCTGACCGGTTTCAAAAAACCTTTTTCCCTGAGCAGAAATAATCATGATATAAAAAATAAAGAACAACGACAAGGCCTTACGCATAGAATAAATTTTTCATACGAATTTAGCGATTTTTCTTTCTGAGAGAAATAAAAAGCCGTCCCAATGAGACGGCCTTACATATTATATAGAATTTTCAATTACTGAACTTTCACAAGCTCAACATCAAAAATCAACCATGCATTTGGCGGAATTACTCCTCCTGCTCCTCTTTCTCCATAGGCCATTGCCGGTGGAATCAATAAAGTAGCAGTTTCACCTTCTTTCAATAATAGGATTCCTTCGTCCCATCCTTTGATCACTCTTCCCATTCCGATTGGAATCTCAATAGGCTCATTTCTGTCGAATGAAGAATCAAACTTAGTTCCGTCGATTAATTTTCCTGCATAGTGTACAGAAACATTATCACCAGCTTTTGGAGCCTTACCTTCCGTAGCTTTCGTAATTTTATAATATAATCCGGATTCAGTTTTCTGCATCCCGGCTTTCAGATTTTCAACCATTTTTTCCTGATTAGCTTTGAACTCCTCTTCTCTTTTCTTTCTTTCAGCCTCTTCTTTTGCTAAGAATGCTTTATTATTTTCAGCAATTTTAGATTTTCCTTCATTGAACGTTTTAGCTGCATCATAATTTTTATACTCGTCTCCTTTGCTGAATACGGAAACTTTTTCTAAAACGATATCTGTCTTAGGCTTATCCTGAGCTCCTTTTTCCACATTAGCAATAGCATCGATTACATTTTCACCTTTTACTACTTCACCAAAAATAGTATGTCTTCCGTCTAACCATGGAGTGGCTACTTCCGTAATGAAAAACTGAGAACCATTAGTATTAGGTCCTGAGTTAGCCATTGAGAGAATTCCTTTTCCAGTATGCTTAAGATCATTTCTTTCATCTTCAAATTTATATCCCGGATCTCCCATTCCTGTTCCTTGAGGATCTCCTCCCTGGATCATAAAATCTTTAATCACTCTATGGAAAATCGTTCCATCATAGTAAGGAACTCCTTTAGCTTTAGCTTTGTTATCTATTTTTCCCTCTGCAAGCCCTATAAAGTTAGCCACAGTAACCGGTGATTTTTTGTCTTCAAACTTAACGATCATATTACCTTTAGTCGTTTGAAGATTAGCATAAAGTCCGTCTTTAAGACCTTCGTAAGTTTCTTTGTCTACGTTCATTTTTTTATAAATTGGGGTACAACTCATCAGCGAAATACTTGCCGCTGCCAGAATTATATTCTTGTTAAACAATTTCATTATTTATAGTACTTTTAATTTTATGATTAATGGTATGTCATTATCTATTTTCTTCTCGTCACCATACGTTCCGTAAGCAAGAGAAGATGGAACCAAAAGTGTAACTTCTTCTCCATCATTCATAAATCGTAAAGCATTTTCTACAGCTTTCAGTTCATCAAAATGTCCGAATTTAGCATCTCTTCTTTGTATGGGCTGGTCATAAATTTTAGTCTGATCAAAATCATACAGATCATACGAGTAAGAAATCAGGCTGTTATCCTGTCTTTTCTTCCTTTTGTCCAAACCTTCCACACTAGTCCAATAATTAAGCTGTGTAGAATAATATTTTACAGACTGGCCATTGATCCATTCCTGGATATGTCTTCTTTCCTGAGTATTAAGGTTCTTCATTCTCTCCTTGGAGATATCCAGATCTGTCTGACTCAAAATCCCACCTACAGGCGGATGAGACTGTACATTTCTGTTGCAGCCCATTAGACTTAATATTGATATCAAGAGTATTTTTTTCATAAACTGTTGCGAAAATACACAATTCAAGGGAGATAAAAAATAAAAAAAGCCAGGAATCTCCTGACTTTATATAAAAATATGTAAATAGAATTTAAGCGGTTTCCATTACATTTTTCTTTACTAGAACTCTCCATCCAAACGGATCTTCAGTAATGTTACTCTGTAATCCAACCAGATCATTTTTAAGCGTTACAGCATAACTTTCTTCATCTGAAAGCTTAGGTAAAGCTAATTTTTCATTATTATAACCTAATGCCTGGAAAACAGTAGTTACAACAGCTGTACCTACTCCCCAAACTTCTTTAAGGCTTCCGTTTTTCTGAGCTTCAATTACTGTTTTTACAGGTATTGGCTCTACTTTTACCTCAATTCCTCTTTTCTTAGCTAACTGAATAAAGCTGTCTCTGGTAACACCATCTAAGATTTTTTCAGATGTTGGCGGAGTATAAATTGTATCATTAATTCTAACAAAAACATTCATTGTTCCACTTTCTTCAAAGAATTCATGAGTAGCATCATCCGTCCAGATAATCTGCTCATATCCTTCTTCAATAGCCAACTGGGTAGGATAAAAAGAAGCGGCATAGTTACCCGCGGCTTTTGCAGAACCTACTCCTCCGTTAGCAGCTCTTGAATAATGATCGGAAATTTTTACAGAAACAGGCTCTGTATAATAACTTCTTGCCGGAGTTGCTACAATAGCAAAAAGATATTTATTGGAAACTCTCGCTTTTAATACTTCTTCTGTTGCGAAGATTACGGGTCTGATATACAAAGACATTCCATCTCCATAAGGAATCCAATCTCTGTCTATATCAACTAACGCTTTTAAACCATCGATAAACATTTCTTCCGTTACCTCAGGCATGGCAAGACGTTTAGCAGATTTATTGATACGTTCAAAATTCTTTTCAGGCCTGAAAAGGAAAACTTGACCATCCTTGTCTTTATATGCTTTCATCCCTTCAAAACAAGCTTGTCCGTAATTCACTCCCATCATAGCAGGTGTAAATTGTAGGGGACCATAAGGAACTAATTTTACTTCACCCCACTTTCCATCCTCGTACTCACAAATCACCATGTGATCAATAAATGTATCTCCGAATGAAAAATTATTAGGGTCAAATGTAGAAATTTTGGAGTTCTCAGTTTTTTGAATTATCATTTCTAAAATTTTTTATGATGTTCTACAAATTTAACATAATTTTCTAAATATAAAAATTTTAGAGTAAATTTGAAAAAAAAATAGTTTGAAAAGAGAAATAAAGACTACCCAAGATGGTAGTAAAACACTATATATCAACGAATTAAATGAAAACTATCATTCTCATCATGGTGCTCTTCAGGAGGCAGAACACGTCTTTATTAAAAACGGATTAAATTTGATAGATAGTTGCGAAATTAATATTTTA
>NZ_JALAHD010000088.1 GCF_022712095.1 Chryseobacterium sp.
ATTTAGAAGTTGAATTAAATCATCTTTTCCAATTTGATCTATTAATATCCATTCAGGCTCTTTTCCTTCTGTTTTTCTTAGAAAAAACCCTTTGTTATCATTAATTTTTAAGTGTTTCATAAGTTTTTATTCTTCTTTCTTCATAAGCATCATTACCAGCTTCTAGGCACTTTAGCAAAATATCATAGTTTTCTATCTCTTTTCCGTTTTGATCTTTTAATGTCTTTTGAGACGGATGTCCACTGAATACTTGGTAACTTATTTCTTGATCTACTATAGTTTTCTTTGTGTAAAGTATATAATCGGGTTGTATTGATGCGCCAACGGTATTGTTGTGTGTGACGACTACAACAGGAATATGCTGGGATATTGACTTTAGAAGTTCATTAACCTCATTTTTAAGGAATAAATTGTCAAATGAAGATTCCGGTTCGTCAATGAGAAGCATGTCATATTGAAGGGCATCATTTATCTCATGTAAAAGATTGAATTCAGATCTTTCCCCTCCTGAGACAGGGACATTATGCTTATTCAATGTTTGATAACAAATGTCAATAAAAAATTTATGATACTCCGTTTCAGGAAGTCCAGTTGTTTTCAATGAATTTAAAAAGCTGTACGGGTTATCATATCTTGAAAATGCATCACTAAATACAAGCATCTTACCACTCTTATTTTTCATTTCTTGCGCACCACTATAGGTTTTTGTTTTAGCTATGACTTTAAAACCTCTGATTTCCTTTCTATCTATTTCTCTTTCTTTTTTTAATTCCTCGACGATAGAATTAAATCTTCTTACTTTTTCATTTTCAATAAGAATTTGATAAAGGTCAATATCATCAGGGGGTGTAGAAGTTGATTTAAGCCGTAGTTCACTTTTTATTTTTTGTATAACATCGTTCAGCCACCTTTTTTTTAGATTATCTTCATGAAGCTCTATGTGTTTGATAATAAGATCTCTTAATAGGTTTTTAAGATTCTCGATAATCAAATGCTTACTGATAATATCTTTATACTCGGTATTTTCTATCAAAGTTTCCGTTGCTTTGATAAGGTTTTCTAACGATTTCAGTTCAATCTCCGTAAGTAGTGATTCACTAAAGAGTATCGTTTTAGAGTAAGTGTCGAATTTATCGCTTTCAGATGCAAATTTTAATAAACTTGATATATATTTTTCAAGATCTAATTTGTTCGATCTAAGGTCAATATTTTTGACCTCATCTACCACGTCTTTGAATTCTTTGAAAAATTTCTCATTGACAGTACTATGTCTCGTTGTGAGTAATTTTTCAAACTTTTCTTCGTCATTTTGTAATAAGGCAAACTGCTTTATGTATTTCACTTCTTCCTGTGATTCCATAATGCGGCCTAATGTATGTGTTTTACCAGAAGAACGTTCCCCCAGAACAACATTGAGACCGGTCGATAGATAGAGACCATCATCTGTAACTTGAAAAAACTTATTACCATCACTTTTTGTCATACTCACTTTGGATTTGTCACTTAGGCAATATTTTATTCCTCCCAAAGTTATTTCTTCTAAATCAATGAATGTTTGTCGGGTTGGATATGTTTTTAGTCCACTTTTGATTCTAATATCACTAAATATGACAGGTGTAAGTTTTTCATTATCTTTTATGCAAGTCGTAAATTTTTTTGCACTAGTCACTTCGCCAGCCAATATATGAGGAGAAAGCTTGGCCAAAGTGTCTGCGGTTATATTTGGACTTTTGTCATAATGTGGAATTAGAAGGTACTTGGTGAGGTCAGGAAAAATTTTATTTAGTGTTTCAACATCAATATAGTCTTCTTTTGTATTTATCAAGCCTTTTACCTGATTACATTTAGTTGCAAAATCTGTCAATTCTTTGTTTTCTGAAATAAGGAGTAAATGTCCTTTTTCGAGATCAATTTCTATCCCTGGAAGAACCCTAATTCCTAATTCTTGGGTTATTACTTCAAATTGCTTAAGGTCAAAAAGGTTATGGTTTGTAATAGCAATACAATCTAATTCAAGTTTGGTAACATATTCTTTTAATGTATCAAGGCAAAAGTCAAAGGGCGAGTCGCTAATAGAAGCTACAGTATGAATATGTAGGTCGATCTTTTTCAATTCAAAAATATTAGTTAATAAATAGCTGTCTAATTATAAATATAACATATATTATTATATTTTAAAATTTCAGTTGCAAGTAATTTCAACCAATTGGATGCGTTCTTTTAACTTAAAGAACCATTAGGAATTAATTGAGTATTTAGAGGAACTTATACTCTTCAAATGGTAATTCTGTCATAATTTTCGTAAATTTACCCTATGAATCAACTATCCCATTTACCCCAACACAAACAAGACGAATTAGCTGAAATCGTTGGAATTATCTGTGAAATAACGAATCCTGCTAAGATAATTTTGTTTGGGAGTCACGCTACTGGTAAGTGGGTAGAAGATGAGTATGTGGATAAAGGAATGACCTATTCCTATATTAGCGATTACGATATTTTGGTGGTTCTATGTGACAAGGAAAAAGGTGAAGAAGTTGAGATTGCTAGTAAAATTGATAACCGTACCGGGAAATTTAAAAACGAGGTAAGCGCGATTGTACATTCAATTTCCTATATCAACAGTGGTTTAGAGAGAGGTCAATACTTTTTTAGCGATATTGTCAAAGAGGGGATCACGCTCTATGATAGTGGAGAATATACATTTGTGGAAAGTAAGCCTTTGACTAACGAACAGCTGAAACAACTTGCTATTGAAGATTTTAACAAATGGGTTAAAAGTGGCTCAAGGTTTTTAAAGGCCACGAATTTATTATATGAAGAATTTCTAGCAGACAAACTCCCCTTAAACGAGGTTGTTTTCATTCTAAATCAAACCGCGGAAAAATTTTACGGAGGAGTTTTATTAGTCTATACAGGATATAAACCCAAGACTCACCGGATTAGAGCATATCGTAAATATGCCAAACACATATCACAAGACCTTTATAATGTTTTTAGATACCCACGAACAGATAGCGAAGAAAATAGGTTGTTCAAAATTCTAAATAATGCTTACATCGACGCTCGATATAAAGATGATTACTTTATTGATCCCGATGATTTGAAAAAATTAATTAGTAGAGTTGATAAACTAGAAAATGTGGTGACTAGACTTTGTGAAGAGCGTATTTCGCAACTTTAAAGATCTAGGATTTTCTGTTTTTTCTTAATGGCAGATGTTTGGGAATTTTGATCTTGAAATCAAATATTTCAGATGGTTGGATTTCTAATGCTTTGCAAATCGCGATAAAGCCGCTTACTGACATATTGTTACTTCCGCGTACAATTCGATAAACTTGGCTGTAACTAAATCCAGTACGATCTTGGATATCCTCAAGGGTAATTTCTTTTTTATTTGAAATAGCCCAAAGTTTTTCTCTAATAATTCCTAAACTTTCCTTGTCTATGTACTGCTCAGCCATAAACAAATAGAC
>NZ_JALAHD010000089.1 GCF_022712095.1 Chryseobacterium sp.
AACTAAAGATTTCGTAGAAGCCCAAATTTATGAAATTGAAAATAAACTTTTAATTCCTGATCAGAAAAATAAAGTTTTTGATAAAGAAAAATTCACTTCTGAAAGCGATTTTGTAAAATTTGAAATCTTAAAGAAATATGGTTTTAATAAAAATGAGGAAATTACCAAAATTTTTAAAGCCGGGAATGGAAGTTCTTTTTTCTCTGAAAATTTTCAATTAATTATCCACAGGAATGAGCTTATTATCACTGAAAGAAATCAACCTCCAACATTTGAAGAAGAAATTGTTTTAATGAAACACTTCGATTTTTCAAAAAAACAAATGAGTCTCGATTTAAAAAACATAATTGAGGATATTGAAGAAATCAATACTTCTTTTGGATGGGATTTGGATGTTGAGAAAATACACTTCCCACTAAAACTAAGAAAGAAAGAGAAAGGCGATTTATTTTATCCAACGGGATTTTCAGGAAAAAAGAAAGTCTCCAAATTTTTTAGGGACGAAAAATTATCTATTTTAGCAAAGCAAAAAATCTGGCTACTCACAGACAGTGATAATTCTGTTCTTGGAATTATCCCTTTGAGACAGGACAGAAGGTACACAAGAGATGAGGAAACAAAGTATGTTCTCCAAATTTTTAATGAAGAAAAACATGAAATTTAAAAACTGGTTTTTACTAATTCTATTATTTATATTCTCGGCAGCTAATGCTCAGATCAAAAATCCTGTGAAATTTAAATTTACAGTCAATGAATTAGGAAACAATGAATATGAAGCTGTTTTAAATGCTACCCTGGAAAGCGGATGGCATATTTACTCTAAAGATTTACCACCAGACACAGGAATTCCAACTGAATATATTGTTTCGGGTAAAAATATTGAACTCATTGGAAAATTTAAAGAAGTAGGAAAAAAACATGAAGAATTCTCTGAAGCTTTCGGAGGAACGATCGTATATTATTCCAATTCTGCAGGATTTAAACAAAAATTCAAGCTTAAAGATCCTTCAAAACCGGCAGATGTAGTTGCTGAAATCACTTATCAAACCTGTGATGACAGGGTATGTCTGGCTCCCAATACTTTAGAATTCAACCAAAAGATAACTCCAAAAGGAGCTACTGAGGAAAATACTACTGAAGAAATAAAGAAAGTTACAGACTCAGCGAAAACAACAGTAGCAGTAATTGAAAACCCTAAGAAAAAGGAAATTACCATTACAGAAGCTTCAAAACTGGATCCTAAACAATTAAAAATTGAAACATTAGATTTCCAGCATCCTTTGACAGATTGTGGAACCGCGTCTACGAAAATGGGTGAAAACTACTGGACTTATTTATTATTAGGTTTTGTTGGAGGGTTAATTGCTTTATTGACTCCATGTGTTTTTCCTATGATCCCTTTAACGGTATCATTCTTCACAAAAGGAAATAAAAACAAAGCCAAAGGGAAAAGAGACGCTTTGATGTATGGATTTTTCATTCTTTTCATTTTTGTTTTATTAAGTGTTCCCTTCCATTTAATAGATGGAATTGCCGGAAATATATTTAATGAAATTTCTACCAGTATCTGGCTCAATATAGCCTTCTTTATCATATTTTTATTTTTTGCAGGAAGCTTTTTCGGATATTATGATATTACATTGCCAAGCTCAATTGCCAATAAATCATCTAAAGCTGAAGAAGCTGGAGGAATTATAGGAATTTTCTTTATGGCCTTAACACTGGTTATTGTTTCTTTTTCCTGTACCGGGCCTATTTTAGGAAGTTTACTGGGAAGTGCAGTAACAGGATCATCCAATGTGCCTATGCTTCTTACTTTTGCTCTGGCAGGATTTGGATTTGCGTGGGCTATCGTATTTGGGCTACTGGCTTTATTCCCTCAAGCTTTACAGAGCTTACCAAAGTCGGGAGGATGGATGAACACCGTAAAAGTAGTGCTGGGATTTGTAGAATTAGCTCTAGCCTTAAAGTTCTTATCCAAAGCAGACCTTGTTTCGAAAACATTCTTATTAAAACGTGAGTTATTTATCGTAATCTGGGTAATCATTACGATTGGACTTATCCTTTATTTATTCGGTATTATTAAGTTTCCTCACGATGATAAGAAACCTAAGATTTCATTAACAAGAAAAGTTTTAGGTGTACTGGGAATAGGATTTGTTATTTATCTGATTCAGGGGTTAATTCCTTCTGACCGTCCGAAGCTTCAGTTATTAAGCGGAATTCTTCCTCCACTCAATGTAAGTTATTTCCATGATGAAAATGATGGAATTCTTGGAATGCATCCGGAACATGATTTCTTTAAAGCAATAGAAACTGCAAAAAAAGAAAATAAACCGATATTGATCGATTTCACAGGTTATGGTTGTGAAAATTGCAGAAAAATGGAAGAATTTGTATGGAGCGAACCGGACATCTTACCTATATTACAGAATGATGTTGTCTTGGCTTCTCTTTATGTAGATGATAAAGAAGAACTTACAGAAGCAGAACAAACTAAAATTGATCTAGGAGATGGACAAATTAAAAAAGTAAAAACAATTGGAGACCGTTGGAGCTTATTTCAGCAGGTTAACTTTAATAATAACTCCCAACCTCACTATGTACTGGTAACTCCAGATGGAAAAGTGATCAACTCACCGGTTTCGGGATATATGCCGAAGGAAGATTTCAAAAAGTTTCTGGAGTGTGGTGTCAATTATTATAAAAAGAATAAATAATAACAAAAAAGCCTTAGTTTATCACTAAGGCTTTTTTAAATACTTGACAACAAACACATTCACTTTTAAAAATAACAACACATCAACAATTTTAAATTTTAGGTATAAACTTTGTATGTTTTTAAATAAATAAAGATTATATTCTTAATATTTATTCAAAAACACCAACATTTAAAATATATTGATCATGGCTGAAGTAATCGTACAAGAAAAACAAAACGGAAAAAGTTCAAGAAGAAGAGAATTTATAAGAGTTGACATGACTCCAATGGTAGATTTAGGGTTTCTTCTTATTACATTTTTTATGATGACAGCAAGTTTCACTAAACCTAATGTCATGGATTTAGGTCTTCCTGCAAAAGATCCTACTCACAAAATTGACCCTACTGTTATAAAAGACAAAAATCAGATCACCTTCATCATTGGAAAGAATAATCGAGTATTTTATCATCAGAGCAATGCTAATGAGTTAAATACAACCAATCTAAAGGAAACCGATTTTGACGGAACCCAGATTTCAAAGATTATTTCAGAAGCTTATAACAATGCTCCCGAGCAGAAAATATTCACAGTCATTGTAAAGCCGACAGATGAATCCAATTATAAAAACTTTGTTGATATGCTCGATAACATCGCCCTTTCCCAAAAGGAACCATATGGCGTCTCCGATATCAAGCCTTGGGAAAAGAAAATATACCAAGAGCTTACAAAATAAATAAAAAAGAGCATTTTAAAATGCTCTTTTTTATTTATTTTTGAGACTATAATTATATCTATTGATGAAAAAAATCATAATTCTTATCACTTTTTCAATACTGGCTGCCTCCTGCTCCAAGAAAGATACTCGGTCTACTTCCAGTGGAGTTGACAGCACTAAAATCATTGACTCTATCAATGCTGTCCGAACTCAGATTAATGACAGCATCAGAGCTAAAAACGATGAAAACCGTTTCAAGGATTTTAACGGAAGTCACAAATTCACTCATAACCTTATTTCTAAACCAGGATCTGTAGAGTTCAAAAAAGTAGAAAGAGACAGATATGAGGTTTCAGGAAATATAAAATCAGGAAAGAATTTCGTGGAAATCAAAGGATATATGAAGATCATATCCGACAAGCATATGAATTTTACAGGAGAAATCAAACAAAGCATTTCTCAAAATGATAACGGAAAAGTTTATACCCGAAAAGGAACAAAAACTTTTCTGTCAAAAGATGGCGGAAAAACCTGGAGACTCCAGGATATGGTTAACTCTTCAGGATTTGTAGATTATATTGATATACATTATTAAATAATATAATAACGGTTATGCTGAACTTTGAGAAAAAAGGAGACGGACCTGAGACTTTAGTATTGCTTCATGGCTTTATGGAGAATATTTCAATATGGAATGATCTGGAAATTCACCTTTCTAAAGATTTCACTTTATTAAAAATTGATCTTCCCGGACATGGACAGTCGGAAATAATAAGTGAAGTCCATACTATGGAATTAATGGCCGAGGAAGTTAAAAAAACACTGGACAGCCAAAAATTGGAGAAAGTCCATCTATTGGGGCATTCTATGGGAGGTTATACTTCTCTTGCTTTCGCTGAAAAATACCCTCAGTCGCTGAAAAGTCTCACTTTGTTTTTTTCTACATATTTTCCTGATGATGAGGAAAAGAAAAAACTACGTATAAAAAGCTACAGAATTATACAGGAAGCTTTTCCTACTTATGCCAGAGCAGGGGTTCCCAATCTCTTTAATCCCAACGAAAGAGATATACTGGAAGGTAAAATAGAAATAGCTACTGCAATCGCCTTATCTACCAATAATCTGGGAGCCTTAGCATGTGTTAAGGGAATGGTAGAGAGAACAAATAAGAAGCATGTGCTGGAGAATCTGGAAGCAAAAATCCTGATTATTGCCGGAAAGCATGATAACGCGGTAAAAACCAATGTTATGATTAATGCTCTGCCAGACAGAACAAATATCAAATCTTATATTCTGGACTGCGGTCACAATGGGCACTGGGAAAAGCCATCCATCTGTGCTGAAATTATCAATACAGAGTTACTTCATAATATGCCTAAAAATCTGATCTTATAAATAATACCTATGAGAATTGCCGTTGTATCCCTTTCTTTAAGCGTTTTACTTGTCAGCTGCAAAAAAAAATCTCCCACTGCATTGGATCATTCTCGAAATGACACGATTCATCAATCCTCTGCAATTGTAAAAGATTCCCTGGCATCATCTAAAAGCCGGGAAAGTGCCTTCCATTTTGTAACAGAATTATGTGATAATGAAGGTTATTTTGATGAAAACAAATACAGCAGGGAAGAAATAGAAGGAACTTATAAGCTCTGGTTTGAACTAAGTGGAACTTTAATCAATTCCCCATCGGTATTTTCATTGACAAGTTTAAATGAAGTAAGAGCCAATAAAATTGAGATTCTTGCTAAGCTGGACAAAGAATTTGCAGAGAAGAAAGCCTTATTACAGAATCTGAAAGTAGCCAACACTCCCTACTGGCAAAACATAAAAAAGTTACGCTACCAGGAACTCCTCCAGGAATATGAGGTTGAAAGAACTCAGATTATGGCTTATTCTGACCCCTCTGTTCTTTTACATCATAAATTATCCAAAAACTGTGAGAACTTTTCCCTGGCTTTAAACGGTGATAAAAGTCAAATGGCTGATGAATGGCAAAAACTCAGAGAAGAAATGAGCAAAAGAAATGCTGATCCGGAAAGAATCATGAGAGATTTCAATGAGCACCTTAGTTCTCCTGACTGGAAAGATTATGCCATTGTTGACTTAATAACCTTTGGATGGGGAAACTGTAGTAATTCACACATTCCCCGGGTATCCTATGATGAAAAAATGCAGAAAGCCTTTGATGCTCTTTTTATAAAAATTGATTCGAACTGTGATGAACCATAACGAGTAATTAACCTAAAAAATATTTATGGGGCTATTCTCTTTCAAAAAAAGAAAACCGGTAATAGGATTAACCCTTTCTGGCGGCGGAATGCGTGGAGTCGCTCATATTGCTGTTCTAAAAGCATTAGAAGAATATAATTTAAAACCTCATATCATTTCAGGAACCAGCGCAGGTTCTATTATTGCAGCATTTTATGCTTTTGGGAAAACTCCGGATGAAATGATGGAGATCGTGAAGAGTCATACCTTTTTTTCCCGGTCATATCTGAGACTTTCAAAAAACGGGATTTTCAGTTCCAGTTTTATACTCAAATTATTCACCGATCATTTTCCTGAAGATGATTTTAAAATTTTAAAACTTCCCGTATATGTAACTGCTACAGAAATGACACACGGGATTGTCGATTTCTTTTCAGAAGGGCCTCTTTTTGCACCCTTACTTGCCTCTTCAAGCGTTCCTTTCGTACTTCCACCTGTAAAAATCGGGGATAAATTATATGTGGACGGAGGAGTACTGGACAATCTTCCTATCGAGCCCATTATTGATAAATGTGATTTTTTAATTGGTTCACACGTTAATTCTATCAGCTATGACGAACTCAGCCCTATGAGTTTAATGAAAGAATTTGATAGAATACTGCATCTAGCTATCGCCAAATCAGTATACATGAAAGCAAATTCCTGCGACATCTTTTTAGATCCGCCCGGAATGAATAAATTCAGTTTATTCAACAAGAAATTTTTAGATGAGATGTTTTTAAAAGTTTATGACTACACCTGTGAGGAGTTGGAAGAAAGGGGCTATAAAAAGAATTTATAACTGATCTTCTTCGATTTTCTTTTTAAAAGTAGTAATAGTATCAGCTAATGATTCATAAGATTTCCCACCTGCTGCATTGATATGTCCTCCTCCGTTAAAATACTTTCTCGAAAACTGATTAACATCAATATCATCTTTACTTCTGAACGAAATTTTTATAAAGTCTTCATACAGGTCTTCCATAAAAAACGCAGCCATTTTCACTCCGAGAATACTTAATCCGTAATTAACAAAACCTTCCGTATCTCCTTTTTGAAAACCATACTCTTTCAGCTCTTCCCTGGTAAGGTATAACACTGCTACCCTTTCATTACATACCACTTCAATCCTTCCTAAAATCAAAGCCAATAAATGAAGACGGGAAACCGTATTCGTATCCCATGTATTAGAGGTGATTAATGCCGGATCAGCTCCCTTTTCTATAAGATTAGCAATAATTCTGTGTGTCGTTGCGCTTGTAGATCTGAAACGGAATCCTCCTGTATCGGTCATGATTCCCGTATATAAACACTCAGCAATATCCTGATTGACTAATTTTTCATCTTCCATCGCTTCTATAAAATGATAAATCATCTGGGAAGTGGCCGGAATTACCGTATCAGAATATACATAATCAAAAGCCTCAGGCTGCTGATGATGGTCTATTA
This sequence comes from Chryseobacterium sp., assembly GCF_022712095.1. Taxonomy (GTDB): domain Bacteria; phylum Bacteroidota; class Bacteroidia; order Flavobacteriales; family Weeksellaceae; genus Chryseobacterium. Next base: position 7,117 of record NZ_JALAHD010000089.1, read on the forward strand.
ATATTTTTTTTGCCTTTGCATTCGTCAGCCATTCTCCTACCAGTCCTATTCTGGAAGGGGAATTGAAATCCAGACAAAAAATAACATCTGCATCATTAACCAAGTCAAAAGCATATTTTCTTTTGTACTCTGCTATGATATTTTTTTTAGCGTCGGGCATCCATTTTAAGAATTTAGGGAAATCGTTAGGCACCACCACTTCTGCATGAATTCCTTTAGCTTTAAGATAATGTTTCAGTCCAAGACTTGAGCCTACAGCATCACCATCCGGATTATAATGAGTAAGAATTACTATTTTATTTTCCGGTGTAAGTAGAGCATTGATCTCTAAAAGTTCTGCGGGTGTAAACATTCTTTAAATTTGAGTTTCCAAAGATATATCTTTTATCCATATCTTGACCCATGATCTCAAACCAATTTATATATAACTCTGTTAT